>VGOE01000037.1 GCA_016876035.1 Chloroflexota bacterium | reverse complement strand
ACCAGGTCTGACAGCGACTAAACGGGCGTAGCGGCATATATCTCTTACCTCCACTAACATTGCTCCTATTCTACCGCTTCCTCAACCTATCGTGAATCCCCTGGACGGTATTTTTGAGACAGACTCTGAAGGTCGACCCCTACATCTGGATTCCGGCTTTCGCCGGAATCACCCATGCTGGCTCACACCAGCACCAAAGAATGAAAATGACGAGGCAGGCTGCCGTCACAGGGTTCCTGGATTCCCGCTTCTGCGGGAATGACAGTCTGGAGGGTAGCCCGTGCTACCGGTATTTTCGAAGTAATGGAAGGGGGTAGTTCGACGGATTGGCAGTGCCACGTAACAACCGAGATTCTTCTCCACCTGCGAGTTTGTGAAGAAATGCGGGCCGTAGCTTCGGCAACTCACGATTTCCAGCTTTGAAGGGGCAATGAATTCACAGCCTCTGCGGCGGATCAGAATGACACGAAGGTGTTGACAAACGATCTCTTGAAATGGGGGTGTTCATTTGTCATTGCGCGGAGTCCGCTTGAAGCGAACGACGAAGCAATCCCAAGAGGGCTACAAGAGATTGCTTCGCTCCGCTCGCAATGACATCACGACTAATTTCAACACAGATATGGACCGCACAGCCGGGTGAGAACTTATGCTTCCTAAGAAACTAATCGGACTGCTATCGTGCTCTCTCGTGCACCTCGTAGCCCAGACGCTTCAATTCCCGAATCACACTGGATGGGTCAGCGGTATTCAGATGAAGGGTGAGGTCCTGCTCTCCCGTCTGCGGGTGCGGTATGGTGAACATGGTGATAATATCTAATCCTAGTTGGGTAATGGTATTGAGTATCTTGGCCACTTCAGCAGCATGGCCGCATTTGTGGACATAAACCCGGCTGCCTGATTTGCCTACGCCCAGAATGGGGTTCACTATTTTGTAAAAGAAATCATTGGTCGTGGCTATCCCCACCAAGCGCCCGTCCTCCACCACCAGCGCAGACCCAACCCCTCTGCCCTGGGAGAGGGTCACCGCCTCTTCCACGGTCGTGTCCGGGGAAACTATAACCAGGTCCGTGACCATGACCTCCTTTACAGTGATCTTGGTCAACAGGTAGCTGAGTTCATGGATACTGAAGGTGGTCAGCTTGGATGGCCCGGACTTATCCAAAGCGTCACGGCTAACTATCCCCACAAGCCTCCCTTTGTCCACCACAGGCACCCGTCTTAAATGGTGAAAATCCATTATCCTTTTTGCCTCAGCTAAAGAGGTGCTGCTGGGGATAGTGACAACATTCGTAGTCATTACATCGCGTATAAACATGGCTGCCTCCTTTTTGATACTGTAAACTCGCCAGCGAAGCAGAAGGCAATTCGAGAATGGTTACCTCCAAATCTGTCCATCTGGCGACTAGCATAGAAACTGTTAACGCTATTATAGCATGTCAGCCCTGATTGGGTATAAACCGATGTTGTGCGGTGTCCAGGACATACTATACAGTATGTCATTACTGCGCAAATACCGCATGACTGAGTGAGTGCAGTTTTTTCCGTCATTGCGAGCGGAGCGAAGCAATCTGATGGTGTGATACCCCACCACCCTGGGATTGCCACGCCCGCCTGGGGCGAGCTCGCAATGACAACACAAGCGAATCAGGCACACATACGTCACCTCCGTCAAAATAGAATCTTCATCCCTTGTGGTGCCAATAACTGGCATGAACGATTCCGTGCTTGACACGGAATCCATAGTGCATACTTTGTGGCCTTCTGGATTCCCGCTTCCGCGGGAATCCGTCATGCCCATTTACATGGGCACCACGAAGTAGGAAAATGGCTGTGCGCTGGCAATGGAAGGAGTTCGTCTTGCCATTGGTGCCGCGAGCCTGAGCGCCTATTTTCGGAAGAATGACAGTCTGGAGGGTAGCTCCTGCTATCGGTATTTTCGTGAGAATGGTATGGGTAGGTTGGAGCGGATGCTCTAAGCTACCCGTTTCCGCAAGCCCTCAGTCACCCTCAGGAATCGAGGGGGTTCCAGCCTCGTTACAGTAAGCCCACCGGGTCGATGTTGACGATCCAACCTTGCGGTAGAGGCATGATGGCCAGAAGGCGAGCCGGATCGGAGCCACGAAGAATGATCTGCCAGCGGAATCGCCCGCGCACCTTGCGGAAGAACATGGGGGCGGGACCGACCAGCCCTATATCCAGGCTCTCGGCATCGATTCGCTCTCTCAGGCGATGGTATAGCCTCTTTGACTCCCGCTGGCACACCTCATTATTGGCGTGGTAATAGACAAGCGAAGCCAATCGACTAAAAGGTGGGTTCCCGTGTTGCTGCCGATAGGCTATCTCCTGGCGGTAAAAGGAGGCATAGTCGTGCCTGGCACCGTTGGCAATAGCGTAGTGCTCCGGGGCATAGGTCTGCACCACAACTCGACCTGGGCTAGCACCGCGTCCCGCTCTCCCCGCCACCTGACTGAGGAGCTGGAAGGCGCGTTCACACGATTGAAAATCGGGAAAATGGAGAATAGTGTCGGCAGAGATAATCCCCACCAGGGTAACTTCAGGAAAATCCAGCCCCTTGGCAATCATCTGCGTGCCAATCAGGATATCGGCCTGATGGGAGCGAAACTGGCTTAAAATTTGCTGGTAGCTGTCTTTCCCTCTGGTGACATCCCAGTCCCAGCGCAGTGTCCTAGCTTCGGGAAAGGCATGGGCTATCTCTTCCTCCACCCTCTGAGTACCGAGGCCCAGGAACTTGATGTTCCGGCTCCAACACGCCGGACAATAGGTCGGGACTGGCTTGCGGCGGTTGCACTGGTGGCATACCAGCATCTCCTCACGGCCATGATAAGTGAGGGGTAAGTCACAGGCACTGCACCGGAGGACAAGACCACAATCCCGGCATTGGACTATGGTGGCAGTCCCTCTGCGATTGAGAAAGAGTATTATCTGTTCCCTGGCTGCCAGCGTCTCGGCGATGGCTTTGGTCAGTGAACGGCTGAAGATACTTCTATTACCCGCCTTAAGCTCCTGGCGCATATCAACTACCTCTACTTCGGGAAGTGGCGACTCTCCCCTGACGGTGATCCGCCCGGGAAGATGGAGCAGCCGATGGGCACCGGTCTGAGCCAGATAAAAGCTTTTCACGTCGGGGGTGGCGCTACCCAGGATTACTACAGCGCCGCTAAGTTCCGCCAGCTTGAGGGCTACCTGCTGTGCGTGGTAGCGAGGTGACTGATCCTGCTGTTTGTAGGTCCATTCGTGCTCCTCGTCAATAACTATCAGACCCAAGTCGGGTTGTGGCGCGAAGATGGCACTGCGGGGGCCGATAACCACGTCAAAATCCCCTTCCCTTACCCGGTGCCAAACATCATATTGCTGCCCCAGAGTCAGCTCACTGTGAAGGACAGCTACGCGCTGCGGAAAGCGAGAGGCAAAGCATTCAATCGTTTGGGGAGTAAGAGCGATCTCAGGCACGAGGACAATACCCCGCTTGCCCAGGGAGACCGCCTCTGCCAGGGCACGCAGGTACACCTCTGTCTTGCCGCTGCCAGTGACGCCGTAGAGAAGGAACGTTGTGCGGCCGCTCTTGCCAGATTGCCTTAAAGCGCCCTGAATGGGGCGAAGGGCCTCTTCCTGGGCGACAGTCAGGGCCGGAGGAATAGCGGCAGGGTAGCTATGATATGCCAGGGGATCGCGCAGAATCTGGACATGCTCAGTGAGAACCAGCCCTTTGTTCTCCAAGGCTTTGACGACTGCGGCAGTACCACCAGCCTCCCTGGTCGCTTCCTGACGGGGAACGGGCAGTCGTCTGCTGGCCAGGAGTTCGAGGAGAGCGGCCTGCTTTGGAGCGGTGCGAGCCAGTTTCCTGGCTGCTTCCTGGGCATCCTCAGCTTCCACCGCAAGCTTGAGATAAGGCAAGACCTTTGGCTTTACCCTGATCCTCTCCAGTTCCTGGGTTTTGGTGACCAGCCCCTGGTGCAGGAGGCGACTCAAAGCCAGGCTGGCCCTTTTCTCGCCCATAGCCTTCTCCACCGCTCCCAGAGTAACCCTGACCCCCGTCTCCAGGAGGTCCATCAGCCGCTTCTCATCAGGAGTCAAGAGGTCGGCATCAACTGCCTGGGCTTTCGAGGATAGCTGGAAGAAAGCGATCAGCTTCCTCTCAAATCCAGGGGGCAGCATCAGGGCCACGGCATCAAAGAGAGGGGCTAGATAGTAATCACTTATCCAGCGGGCCAGTTGAATCTGAAGCGGAGTCAGCACGGGGCGAGAATCGATGACCCCGGCAATCTCTCGGGTTTCCTCTACCGCAGGGCGGTCGGCTAATTCAAAGACAACGCCTTGAAGCACTTTGGGACCAAAGGGCACCCATACCGCTTGCCCAACGGCGATGTCCAGACCTGGGGGAACACTGTAGCTGAAGGTTCGACGCTGGGCTATCGGCGAGTTGACACAAACTTCAGCGTAGCCCACGTCCCCCTCTATTTCCTAAGCCTTTGTGGCTTAGATTTTTGTCTTCAGCTTGGTGCGGCTAGCCCTGGCACTAAGACCACGCACGTAGTATAGCTTGGCGCGACGCACCCGCGATTGTTGCACCAGTTCCACCTTCTCCAGGTGGGGGGAATTGAAGAAGAAGGTGCGCTCCACTCCAATGCCATACAGAACCTGCCTCACTGTGAAGCTGGCACCAGTAGTACCTCTTCTCACCCGAATAACCATCCCCTGAAATGTCTGGGTGCGCTCTTTGTCGCCTTCCTTTATGTGGTAATACACCTTTACCGTAGCGCCAGGTTTGATTGGTGCAATATTTGGATTTGCTTTAGCCTCCACCAGCCAGCTTAGATCCTTAGTCAATTAAACCTCCCTCCTTGTCTTCATCCTGTGCAACTTCTTATCTTTACCGTATCTCTTCCGGCACAGCAGTCTTGCTCAAAAGGCCAGGACGGCGTTCCAGGGTACGCTTGATAGCCTGCTCTCTCCGCCAGCGGGCAACTTCCTGGTGGTTTCCAGACAGCAAGACCGCCGGCACCTCCCAACCCCTGTAGACCGGCGGCCGGGTGTACTGGGGATACTCCAGCAGATCATTGGCATAGGAATCATCCCTGGTGGATTCCTCTGAGCCCAAGACGCCAGGCAACAGCCTGGCCACGGCATCCACCACCACCATGGCTGCCAGTTCACCGCCGCTGAGGACGTATTCACCTATACTGATCTCATCAGTAGCCAGATGTTCTCTCACCCTATCGTCCACTCCCTCATAGTGGCCGCAGATGATGATGAGGTTTGGCTGTGTTGATAACTCCTGGGCGATCTTATGGCAGAATAGCCGGCCCTGTGGCGTAAGCAGGATGACCAGCGCAGAGTCGTTATGGATTTCCCCTTTTATCCATTCCACGGCTTCGAAGAGCGGCTCCGGCTTGAGCACCATGCCACTGCCCCCTCCGTAGGGATAATCATCTACAGTGCGATGCTTGTCGTGGGTGAAATCCCGTATATTGTGGATGAAGATGCTTATCAGGCCACGGTCAGCCGCCCTCTTGATGATGCTCTGGCTAAAGGGGCCATCAAACATCTGTGGGAAAAGACTCAAAATATCAACGCGCATGGTGTCTTGCCTGTTTTGCTACTTTCGGGCACATTCTCTGGCTTCTCCCCGCAGGGTCTCTATCGCATGGGGAAGAGCGGGCAAAATGGCCTCCAGGCATTCTGCTACCGCTTTAGGACTGCCGGGTAGATTGATAATCAAAGTACACTTACGAGTGCCAGCTACGGCCCGGCTCAGAATAGCCAGAGGAGTCTTCTTCAGACCCTCCGTCCGCATGGCCTCACCAAAGCCCGGAACCACCCTGTCCACCACGGCCAGGGTAGCCTCGGGCGTGACATCTCTGGGGGATAAGCCAGTGCCTCCAGTAGTAAAGATCACATCCAGGCCCTCGTCGGCCCACTCTTTCAGCTTATCTGAAATAGCCTGCCTTTCGTCAGGGACAATGTCATATTTCTCCCACTGGATGCCAAGAGAGGCCAGGCATTCCCGAATGGTCAGGCTGCCTGTGTCCCGGCGCTCTCCTCTGGACCCTGAGTCGCTGACAGTGAGAATTCCGGCGGTAAACATAAAAACCCATGCTATGATAGCACATGCGGGCAGACTGGCACAAATGAAGGCCCGCCCTGTCACTGAAAGGGATTTGCGTTGTGTTAGTCTCTGTGCTATCTTGACGGCGGTGAGATTTTGAGAAGAGGTAGGAGCTAGTAGACAGATGGTTAGACTGCATGAGGGGGCGTTAAAGTGCTGAAGAAATACGATGTCATAATTGTTGGGGGTGGGCCGGCGGGGCTATTTGCGGCGCTGGAGCTATCCCAGGTGGCGGGGATTAAGGTCCTCCTGCTGGAGAAAGGCAAAAGCCTGGACAGCCGTGAGTGCCCGGTGCGGGACACGAGGAACCGATGTCATATCTGCTCGCCCTGCAATATGGTGGGAGGCCTGGGCGGGGCGGGCGCTTTCAGCGATGGCAAAATGACCCTTTCTCCCCAGGTTGGGGGCCGTCTGAAGGATTACCTGGGCACCAGAAAAGCCTGCGACCTTATCAGGTATGTGGATGAAGTCTATCTCCGTTTTGGAGCCACAGACACGATTTATGGCCTGGGTGACAGAGTGGGCGAGCTGTCTCGCAAGGCCACCCTGGCCGAGCTGCATCTTGTTCCGGTGCCCGTTCGCCACCTGGGTACGGAGCACTGCCGGGCCATTCTTAGGGCGATGCAGAACTTTCTCTCTACCAGGGCCGATATTCAATTAGAGAAAGCAGCAGCCACCGTTCTGGTGCAGGATAGTGAAGTCAAAGGGATCGAGACTGAGGACGGCGAGCAAGTGCAGTGTAGCTATCTCATTCTAGCCCCGGGCAGAGAAGGGACAGACTGGCTGGTTCAAGAAGCCAACCGGTTGAAGCTAACCCTGTATAACAATCCGGTGGATGTTGGCCTCCGGGTGGAGGTGCCCGCAGTGGTAATGGAGGAGCTAACGGATGTGCTGTACGAGCCGAAGCTGGAGTTTTTCACCAGGACCTTCGATGATCGAGTGAGAACTTTCTGCGTCTGTCCCGGGGGAGAGGTAACCGTGGAATCGACTGGCGGGAGCGACCCAGTGATCACCGTAAATGGGCATAGTTATGCTCACTACAAGACGAGCAATACCAACTTTGCCCTCCTGGTAAGCACCTCGTTTACCCAGCCATTCCGCGAGCCTATAGCCTACGGGAAATATCTGGCTCGCCTGGCCAACCTTCTTGCTGATGGTGTCCTGGTGCAGCGTCTTGGCGATCTTCTGGAAGGGCGGCGTTCTACCCCAGAGCGTATTGAACGTGGAGCGATTCAGCCCACCTTGAAAAAGGCAACCCCAGGGGACCTCAGCTTTGTCATGCCTTACCGTCACCTCAAAGGCATAATAGAGATGCTGCAAGCCATGGACAAGCTTTGTCCTGGAGTTGCCTCACGTCACACCTTGCTTTACGGGGTCGAGGTGAAGTTCTACTCCAGCCGGCTTGATCTCAGCGAAAACATGGAGACCCAAATATCGAATATGTTTGCCGTAGGGGATGGGGCTGGGGTCAGTCGCGGCCTTATACAGGCGTCAGCTTCTGGCGTGGTGGCCGCTCGGGCCATATTGAAAAGGATAGGAGCACCCATAACTGTCTCGGCTGCAGATCAGAACCTCGAGTGACTCAAAGCAATTTCATTGGTATTGACCTGACTTCCTCACCGGAGAGGGCGAGCGCTTGCATTGGCCTAGACGACAATTTGAACCTTGGCTTCGCTGGCTTTCTCCACTCTGATACCGATCTGGTCGCCTTGGTGATTAGCCAGGCCCCCCGTGTTACTGCGATTGACGCTCCTCTTACGTTGCCGAAAGGGCTTTGTTGCCTGGAGGAAAGTTGTCGTTGCCAGCCAATTCAGGGAAAGGGGAGGGAATGCGAGCGGCAACTGGCCAGGCTAGGAATTCCCTGCTACTTCACTACCAAGAGGTCTATCATTAAGAGGATGATGTACCGTGGGGTCGAGTTGAAAAGAAGATTGGAAGATCGAGGCTATCAAGTGATAGAGGTTTATCCCTATGCCAGCAAAGTCCGTCTCTGGGGCAAACCCGTCCCTTCCAAGGCAAGGTCTGCTGGGCTAGCCTTATCAAGAGCCAAGCTCGCCAATCTCATGCCCAGCCTTACTCCTCACGTAGCTGACTTCGATCACCATCTTTGCGATGCTGCTTTGGCCGCACATACTGCCTATCTGCATCACCGGAATGCCACGGAGCAGATTGGCAGTCTTAAAGAGGGTGCTATTTACATACCGAAGAAGATCATCGAGTAGGAACTCTGGATTGGCCTCAAATCTCCAAGACGAACCAGTCCAGCTTGACGCCTTGTTGCTCAAAGGGTAGAATAGTTTCCGAATCGTAAAGGGAGGAGGGATGATGCGTGACTCGCGTAACTGCTGGTGAAGGAGAGAGCTTCGAGAGCTTGCTGCGCCGGTTCAGCAAGAAAGTGCAGCAGGACGGTGTTCTGGCTGAGATCCGCCGTCGAGGGTCTTACGAAAAGCCGAGCGTGAAGCGTAAGAAGAAGGAAGCGACCAAGAAGCGCAAGAGCGCTAGAAGCTCAAGAGGCCGTCCTACAACCCGTCCTACCTAGGTGAGGTCCAGGGTGTCTTTAGTACAAAGGCTGAGAGACGATCTTAACCAATCCCTGAAAAAAAGGGACAAGGAGCGAGTTTCAGCCCTGCGCTTGGTGTTGGCCGATATGAGCAACGCTGAGATTGCCAAGGGTGCCCCCTTGGATGAAGCAGGATTGCTGGGAGTGATCTCCAAGCGGGTAAAGCTGTATCGCGAGAGCATTGACGCCTTTCGCAAGGGTAACCGCCAGGACTTGGTGGCCAAAGAGGAGAAGGAACTGGCTGCCGTACTGGAGTATCTGCCCCAACCTATGTCAGCCGAGGAGATTACTGCTGCTGCTCGCCAAGCGATCAAGGAGGTGGGGGCAACGGGCCCTGGCGACAAGGGCAAAGTAATGGGTAAGCTCATGCCACAGGTAAAGGGTAAAGCTGATGGCGCTGAGGTAAGCGCCATCGTATCGCAATTGCTTTCCAGCTTGTGATCTCTCTCTTCGGAAGCCAGTGGCCGCGTCAGGCGTTTTCCTGGTACTTCAACAGTAAACGAGTTGGTATGCACAACCCTTAATCACACGGGTTGATCGGAGTAAGATTGAGGTTCGCCATCATCGTTTTCCCCGGCACCTGGAGCGATAAGGACTGCTACTATGCGGTACACGACATCCTGGGGCAGCCGGCGACTTATGTCTGGCATCGAGAAACTGACCTCTCCGGCTATGACTGCGTCATCCTTCCCGGAGGTTTTTCTTATGGTGACTATCTTCGCGCCGGTGCCATTGCCCGCTTTTCGCCCGTAATGGCAGAGGTGGAGCGTTTTGCCCAGCGGGGCGGACTCGTGATCGGAATCTGCAATGGTTTTCAGATTCTATGCGAGTCAGGGCTGCTGCCTGGCTGCCTTATGACCAATAGCCACCTCCAGTACAGGTGTCAGTGGGTCTCCCTCAGAGTGGAGAATGCCTCTCTACCCTTCACTTCCCTGTGCCGCGAAGGCCAGGTGCTCCGAATTCCCATATCCCACTATGACGGGAACTACTATGCGGATGAAGCCACTCTACAGGAATTGGAGTCAAACGGGCAAGTTGTTTTTCGCTATTGCGATCCCCGGGGCCAGATAACCGAACAGGCCAACCCTAACGGTTCACTGCACAATATAGCTGGTATTGTCAATAGGGAAGGTAACGTCCTGGGTATGATGCCTCATCCTGAGCGTGCCTGCGAGGATCTCATCGGAGGAACGGACGGAAACCTGATCTTCCAGTCCCTCATTGCCAGGCTATCGCAGCCAACCGTGGCAATCCCTCGATAGCCTCAGGCGGTTCGGAGTTCCTGCTCTTCAAGCCTTCGTGCAGCCCCACAGGTGACATGAAAGCCAGTTTAAGCGTTCTCGCTCAATGGGAGTGCTTAGAGTCATCTCCGGCGCAAGTACCAGAATGCGCCTCCGGCCGCTAACACAACAACCACGCCTACAACAACTGGAACCCACGGGAATCCTTTGCCACCAGAAGGAGCGGGAGCAGGTGCCCGAATAGTAATGACCTTTGTCTTGGTGTTCTCCCCTATCGGACCGATCAATTTGACTGTGACAGTGTAGTTTCCCAGAGTAGGATAGCGGTGAGTGATTTTGCCATCCTCTGGTCTAGTAGTAGTGGTCCATTCTGCCGTCGTACCATCACCAAAGTCCCATAGCCATGCGGTGACATCACCTGTGGACGTGTCCGTGAAGGTTAGTGTCTGCCCAGGCACCGCCGTGGTAGGGGCGACAGAGAAATCAGCCTCTGGCGACGTTGCAGTAGTGAATGAAGCCTGAAATGAGTAGCCAGACCAGTTGCCATAGTTATCCTGATGCCTCACACGCCAGTAATATTTGGTGTTCTCGCTCAATATCCATGATGGTACAATTATGCTCGTCTTGTTGATGGTATCTGTGCCACTGTCGTACACTGGGCTAGAGTAGTCCCCCGAGGCAGCGGTGATCTGCCACTGCGAGGCAGCGTGCGTGGCTCCCACGCCACGACTAACGAAAATAGAGGATTCAAGCGTGGGCGTCAAAATGATTGCGACAGCCCCATTCAACGGAGAGATGGCATCAGGTTGCTGAGGTGGTGGCATAATGGTACTGAAGAGGCTTTCCACAGAATACGCCGACCAGCTGCCATACCTGTTCTGATGCCTCACTCTCCAATAGTAGGTGGTGCCATAATCGAGCTCTCCTTCAGGTATGGTAATTCTGGTGAGGTTCACAGTGTCGATGCCGCTGTCAAAAACAGGGCTGTCAAAAGTTCCGGCTTCAGTCCTGATCTGCCACTGCGATGCTCTATGGCTATCACCTGCATCCCGGGCAGAGAAAACTGAGGATCTGAGGGTGGGCGTGAGGCTGACCCCGGTAGCCCCACTTAATGGAGAGACGGTGGTGGGCTGATTGGGCGACCGCGGAATGGCAGTAGTAAAGAATGTTTCCGCAGACCACGCAGACCACCGGCCATAGCTATCTTGATGTCTTACCCTCCAGTAATACGTGGTGCCATATTCCAAATATCCTGAAGGCATTGCGATCTGGGTGAGATTGGACGTGTCAACACCACTATCTAACATAGGGCTGTCAAAAGTTTCTGACCCGGTTCTGATCTGCCACTGTGAGGCAAAATGGATATCACCAGGGTCATCATCGGAGAAGTCAGAGACACGGAGGGTGGGAGTTAGAATAATACCAGCGGTGCCATTTGCCGGCGAGACATTAACTGGCGTGTGGGGTGCCCCTGATGCCACCGTGGCAAACGAGGTCTCCGTACTCCAGCCTGACCAGTTGCCATGACTGTCCTGATACCTCACATGCCAGTAATAGGTGCTGTAATAACTCAGCTTTCCTGTCGGCACAGTGACCGCAGTCTTATTTATGCTGTCAGCAAGGCTATCATAGACTGTGATGCTGTAATCCGAAGGGGCATTGGCTTCCCTTATCTGCCACTGCGAGGCTTTGTGGCTGTCTCCCACATCAGGGTCAGAAAAGGCTGAGCTGGTAAGGGTGGGAACAAGACTAACGCCTGTGGCTCCATTGGCAGGAGAGATGTTGCTCGGCGTCACCGGCACCTGCATGGCCGTGGTAGTGAAGGAGGTCTCAGTAGACCAGCTTGACCAGTTTCCGTAGCTGTCCTGGTGCCTTACTCTCCACCAATAGGTGGTATCCACGCTCAGGACTCCGGACGGTAGGGCAATCCGCATCAGATTGATAGTGTCCACGCCACTATCGAAGATCTTTGCCGGTGGGTCATAGTCTCCTGAGGCGGTGGTGACCTGCCACTGCGAGGCGTAGTGGATGTCATCCAGGTCTGGATCGGAGAAGGGAGCAGAATGGAGGGTGGGGGTTAGAATAATATCAGTAGTGCCATTTGCTGGCGATACATTGCTTGGGGTACGGGGTGCTCCCGATGGCACTGTGGTGAAAGAGGTCTCCGTGCTCCAGCCTGACCAGTTACCATAACTATCCTGATGCCTTACTCTCCAGTAGTAGGCAGTGTTATGACTTAGTTTACCCGCAGGTATGCTTATGCTTGTCTTGTTGATGGTATCTAGGCCACTGTCATACGCTGGGCTAGCGTAACTCCCTGAGCCTGTTCTTATCTGCCACTGCGAGGCTTTGTGGCTGTCTCCCACATCAGGGTCAGAGAAGGCTGAACTGGTCAGCGTGGGGGTAAGGCTGACGCCTGTCGCTCCATCTACCGGGGAGATGTTGCTCGGCGTGACCGGCACCTGCATAGGTGTAGTGGTGAAACGCGTCTCCGCACTCCAGCTTGACCAGTAGCCTCTGTCGTCCTGGTGCCTTACTCTCCAGTAGTAGGTATTATTGACGCTCAGGAGCCCTGAGGGTATGTCAATCTTAGTCAGGTTGATAATGTCTACGCCACTATCAAAGATTTTTGCTGGTGTGTCGTAGCTTCCTGAGGTAGTGGTAATCTGCCACTGCGAGGCGTAGTGGACGTCGCCCAGGTCTGGGTCAGAGAAGGGGGAGGATTGGAGGCTGGGCGTTAGAATAATATCTGTAGTACCATTTGCTGGCGATACATTGCTTGGGGTACGGGGTGCTCCCGATGGCACTGTGGTGAAAGAGGTCTCCGTGCTCCACCCTGACCAGTTACCATAACTATCTTGATACCTTACTCTCCAATAGTAGGTGGTGTTATAACTTAGTTTCCCCGCAGGTATGCTTATGCTCGTCTTGTTGATGGTATCTAGGCCACTGTCATACGCTGGGCTAGCGTAACTCCCCGAGCTTGTTCTTATCTGCCACCGCGAGGTTTTGTGGCTGTCTCCCACATCAGGATCAGAAAAAGCTGAACCGGTCAGCGTGGGGGTAAGGCTGATTCCTGTCGCTCCACTGGCTGGAGAGATGTTGCTCGGCGTGACCGGCACCTGCATAGGTGTAGTGGTGAAACGCGTCTCCACACTCCAGTCTGACCAGTTGAGGTAGCTGTCCTGATGTCTTACCCTCCAGTAATACGTGGTATTGACGGTCAAGAGTCCTGATGGTATGTCAATCTGAGTCAGGTTGATAGTGTCCACGTCGCTGTCAAAGATTTTTGCCGGTGGGATGTAGCTTCCCGAAGTAGTGGTAATCTGCCATTGCGAGGCGTTGTGGATAGCCGCGCCATCAGGGCTGACGAAAGCAGAGGATTGCAGAGTGGGAGTCAGAGCCACATTAGTTGCCCCATTGACTGGTGACATATTGATGGGCGTGCCAGGATTCCCCGAGACTATCGTCTTGAAAGAGGTCTCGACAGACCAGTTTGACCAGTAGCCTTTGTCATCCTGATACCTCACACACCAGTAGTACGTGGTATTGACGGTCAGGACACCTGATGGTATGGCGATCTCGGTCAGATTGGCAAGATCCACACCACTGTCAAATATCACGTTGGAGGGAGAGTAATTACCTGAAATTCTGGTTATCTGCCATTGCGAAGCGTAGTGGATGTCACCTGCATCCGGGTCGGAGAAGGCGGAGGATTGGAGGGTGGGGGTTAGAATAATACTGGTGGTGCCATTTGCCGGTGATATATTGACTGGCGTGCGCGGTACCCCTGATGCCACTGTGGTGAAAGATGTCTCCGTACTCCAGCCTGACCAGTTACCATAACTATCCTGATGCCTCACTCTCCAGTAATAGGTAGTGTTATAACTCAGCTTCCCTGCGGGTACGGTGATCGCAGTCTTATTCACGGTGTCAGTAAGGCTATCGTAGACTGTGACGCTATAGTCTCCAGGAGCTGTAGCCCGCCTTATCTGCCACTGCGAGGCTTTGTGGCTGTCTCCCACATCAGGGTCAGAGAAGGCTGAACTTGTGAGTGTGGGGGTGAGGCTGACGCCTGTCGCTCCATTGGCTGGAGAGATATTGCTAGGCGTGACCGGCACCTGCTTGGCTGTGGTGGTGAAAGAGGTCTCCGCGCTCCAATCCGACCAGTAACCATAGTTGTCCTGATGCCTCACTCTCCAGTAGTAGGTGGAATTGATGCTCAGGAGTCCTGATGGTACGGCAATTTGCGTCAGGTTGATAGTGTCTACGTTGCTGTCAAAGATCTTTGCTGGTGTAACGTAGTTTCCTGAAATAGTGGTAATCTGCCACTGCGAGGCAGCATGATCTCCTGGGTGAGAGGTGATGAAAGCTGAGGATTCGAGGGTAGGAGTTAGACTGATATCAGTAGTGCCATCCGCTGGCGATATATTGGTTGGTTTATCGGGCGGCCCCGATGTTGCTGTGGTGAAAGAAGTCTCCACACTCCAGTTTGACCAGTCGCCATAGTTGTCCACATACCTCACACGCCAGTAGTAGGTAGTGCCATAACCCAGTCTTCCCAACGGTATCAGGATAGTCGTCAGATTAGTGTAATCTACACTGCTATCAAAGACAGGGCTGGAGTAATCACCCGGGACTATCGTTATCTGCCATTGCGAGGCCAAGTGGTCGTCACCCGGGTCTGGGTCGGAGAAGTCAGAGGCCGAAAGGGTCGGGGTTAAGCTCTTAACCGTGGCACCATTTAGCGGCGATATGTTGACTGGTGTGTCTGGTGCCGACCTAGGTGCCCCTGATGCCGCTGTGGTGAAAGAGGTCTCCGTGCTCCAGCCTGACCAGTTACCATAGCTATCCTGATGTCTCACTCTCCAGTAGTAAGTGCTATTGATGCTCAGGAATTCAGATGGTACGACAATCCACGTCAGGTTGATAGTATCTAAGCCGCTATCAAAGATCATCGCTGGCGCGGCGTAATCACCTGGAATAGTGGTAATCTGCCACCAGGAGGCGTAGTGGAAGTCACCTGCGTCCGGGTCAGAGAAGGCGGAGGATAACAGGGTAGGGGTCAGACTGATATCGATCGTGCCATCTGCTGGCCATATGTTGCTTGGTGTGTGAGGTGCCGCTGATGCCACTGTAGTGAAAGATGTCTCCGTGCTCCAGCCTGACCAGTTACCATAGCTGTCCTGATGCCTCACACGCCAGTAGTAGGCGGTGTTATAACTTAGCTTCCCTGCGGGTACGGTAATCGCAGTCATATTCAGGGTGTCAGTAAGGCTGTCGAAGACTGTGACGCTGTAATCTCCTAGGGATGTGGCTTCCCTTATCTGCCACTGCGAGGCTTTATGGCTGTCTCCCACATCAGGGTCGGAGAAGGCTGAGCTGGTCAGCGTGAGGGTGAGGCTAACGCCTGTCGCTCCATCCACCGGGGAGATGTTGCTCGGCGTGACCGGCACCTGCTTGGCTGTGGTGGTGAAAGAGGTCTCCGCGCTCCAATCCGACCAGTAACCATAGCTGTCCTGATGCCTCACTCTCCAGTAGTAGGTGGAATTGATGCTCAGGAGTCCTGATGGTACGGCAATTTGCGTCAGGTTGACGGTGTCTACGTTGCTGTCAAAGATCTTTGCCGGTGTAACGTAGTTTCCTGAAACAGTGGTGATCTGCCACTGCGAGGCGGCAGGATCTCCTGCATGAGAAGTAGAGAAAGTAGAGGATCGGAGGGTAGGGGTCACACTGATATCAGTCGTGCCATCTGCGGGCGATATATTGCTTGGTGTGTTGGGTGGCCCTAATGATATAGTGGTGAAGGAGGTCTCAGTAGACCAGCTTGACCAATTGTAATAGCTATCCTGGTGCCTTACTCTCCAGTAATAAATGGTGTCGGGGATCAGAAATCCTGAAGGTACGGCAATCCGGTCCAGGGGGGGCGATATCCACAACGCTGTTAAAGATCCTGGCCGGAGGAGTGTAGTCTCCCGAAACAGTGGTAATCTGCCACTGCGAGGCAGCATGGTATCCTGCATGAGAAGTAGCAAAAGCAGAGGATCGGAGGACGGGGGTCAGACTGACACCAGTCTCACCATTTACTGGCGATATGTTGCCTGGTGTGTTGGGTGGCCCTGATGTCGCTGTGGTGAAAGAGGTCTCCGTGCTCCAGCTTGACCACTCGCCATTGTTGTCCACATAGCTCACATGCCAGTGGTAAGTGGTGTTAAAGGTCAGGTTCCCAACCGGTACCAGGATGCTCGTCAGATTAGTGAAATCTTCGTGACTGTCAAAGATGGGGCTGGAGTAATCACCTGAGATAGTGGTGATCTGCCAGCGCGAGGCTTTGTGGGTGTTATCCGGGTCAGGATCGGAGAAGTCAGAGGCCGAAAGGGTCGGGGTTAAGCTCTTAACCGTGGCACCATGTCCTGGCGATATATTAACCGGCGTGTTGGGGGGGTGCGGCTACGACTGCCAGCGGGCTTAGCAGAGGCAATGCCAGCGCCGTCAATAAAAGCATAGTAATTGAGATCGCTAGCCATCTGCCAAGTCCCTTACACTTCTTCATTACTACGATTCAGGACTTATTGTCGCTTATCAGGCTGTCTAACAAGCCGGGGGATTGCCAATCTCTGGAGCTAGGCATTCCTAGCTCCAAGCCTGAGAAAAAGACTTATTGGACAGCCTGTTATACCACGATGAAAAGCAGTCTGTCAATGACCCGTTGAGATCGTTTATTGACATATTCGTGTCACCCCAATGCCTGCGCAGGCAAAGTTAGAAAGAGGCAACTTGAAGATACTAGCATTGTACCACTGTCTATCCATCAGTTCCAACCTCGATAACCAGGTAGCCGCTAGCCGCATGAAGAAACGAGCAAGAAATGGCTACCACCCAAAGTTGCGTCAGTTCAGTGACAGTGCCAAGCCGTGCTCAGTCTCGCTTCCTTTTGGTCACATAGAATGTCCCAGTGGCTTTGGCGACCAGGGCCTCACCACTCGTGACCTCCGATTCCAGGACAGCTAGTTTCTTGCTCTTGTGAAGGAGCTTTGATCGGCAGGAAAGGACACCGGATGTCACCGCTACCAGATAGTTTACCTTGATTTCCACAGTTGTCAACCACTCATCGTCCGCCAAATGGGCGCGGAGCGCGGCTCCCATGCCCACATCCACCATGGTACAGATAGCACCGCCGTGCATGCTTCCGTTGACATTCAGCAGCCTATCGCTGACTTCCAGAACGCACTCGCTGCACTCAGTATCGATCCTGGTAAGGCTTAAACCTACGAGCTTAGAAAACGGACTATAAACTACTGGCCTGGAGAATGCCTCTGGCATTTCGAATTTCGCCTTGCCCCAATATTCTTTTGTCGATTTTAGCAAAAATCCTGCCCTGCGTCTCTTTCCGGCTGGGATGCCGCAGTCTCGATGCAGGCAATGCCACGGAATACAGTGGGAAATACATAGGGTCGCCACACCGGACAGCCTTCGCCGAAAACAGAAAGGCCAGAATCTCGGTGTTATCGATGCCGAACACGCGATAGTCCTTGATGTCTGTTTGCCAACACATAAGCCACACTCAGGCCAGCAAACTTCTTCGCTCCAATTCGTCAGCCACATCCCGCAGGCCAAGCTCTTCGAGCTTCCACCGTGTTTGCCTGCCACTGGCAACATCCCATCCTCTAAGCTGATAGTACTCACTCTTCATCTTTTCAAACCCTTCCCTGTCCAGGACCATCCCCTTCCTGGAGGCGGGTTTGCCGTCTGGGCCAGGTACCAGCATTTCCGGATTGACATGATCAGCTTCCAGTGGCATATTGAAAATGTAATCTGGTAGACTGTCGCCCTGACGTCCACCATGCCCCTCCCGCTCCAAGACAGCCCTCTGCAGATTGAAAGCCTTTTCCCCTATCCGGTAGAACCCGTTCTCATCCGTCTCCTTGCCGGTGACCGCCGAAAGGAACTTACTCTCCAGAGAAGGATCGCCGACATGATCCTGGGTGTTCGGCGAGGTCATGACTGGCCACCCATAATCGCACAGGATGAGGCATTCCCCATCATATTCGCGATCCTGGATCATCTTGGCTGCCAGCGCCTTCCCTTCGTAGGAAAAGAAATCGGCCGCAGCCTCGCCCCCAAAAAACCTGGCGGCCACATCTTTGATAACCTGGCTAGAAACGTAGGCGTCCTTCATGCCGTAGGCCCAGCCGAGCCATTGAAGCACAGGAATGCACGTCTGGTGAAGCTGCTGGATGGGCATTCTCGGCTCTGTGGCATACAATAGCCCGTTGACGATGTACAGCCGAGCGCCATACCCATCGGACTGCTGCGCCTTGTGAAGCAGGTCACCGATTGTGTCCCCAGCCCCCCTCCCGACGGCCTCTGCCGCTTTCTGGATCCCCTCACCCAGCAGATCGCCAAAGCCTTCCCTATGGGCTATCTTATGAAGTAAGGTGGCGGCATATTCCAGGCTACCTAACTTGGAGAGCGCCAAACCTGTCTCCCGCTCAGTAATAATTCCAGCCACATAGCACCGCGAAAGCCATCTCATAATTACATCGACCGCCATGGTATCTATCCCATAGTTGTCACAGAGCTTGGCTACCCTAAAAGGCACGTCGCCTTCCTGTCCCCCTTCTTGTCCATGGTATCGTTGCGCCCAGCCCTGATAGAATAGAGCGGAGTGACAGCAAAACTTGCCCTCCGCCCCGTCATCCGCCTTCCAGGCTATCCTGATGCACGGGCCAGGACATCCCGGGCAGTAGTCCCGCCTCGCCTTGCCGGCCACAAGGGTGTGCCACTCTTCATGCTTATCTCCCCGCAGGTGGCGGTAGTAGCGCACCAGCTCGCCAAGCCTATCAGGTTGGGCAGCAGCCAGCTTCGTGCTTCCTTTGACTACAGCGACAGCCTTCAGTTTCTTGGCGCCCATAACGGCCCCGAAGCCGCTGCTCCCGCTCGAGTCCATATCGGCCAGTAGAGATGCCATAACAACCATGTTTTCCCCTGCCTGCCCACAGGCAACCACATTGACTGACCTTCCCAGTTCGGACTTGAGGATCTCCCGTGTCTCTGTGGCTCCTCTGCCCCATAGATGGCCTGCATCTCGTACCTGTGCCCCATTCTGGTCAATCACAAGATAGACCGGCCTGTCAGCTTTCCCATAGACAATGATGCCGTCGTATCCAGCAGACTTGAGAGTAAGACCCCAGGTTCCACCCAGATTGCTGTAGCAGAACTGCTCCGGATCGGTTGCCGGCGACTTACCGCATACCTGCCAGCGAGAGCTGGCGAACCCCGGAAAACCGGTAAGAGGCCCAGTAACAAACGTTAGGCGGTTCGCAGGGTCGAGAGCGGCAACGTGCGGTGGCACCTCATCCCAGTGGATTTTGGCGGCCATGCCCCGCCCTCCGACGAACTCCGCGTAATCACTGGTAGGGCCTGCGTGCACCCTCCCCGATGATAAGTCTACCCTTAGCAGCTTGCCAGCATAGCCGTGATCTCCAGACATCTTGCGCCTCCCGAATTTCAAGACATTCTAGAGGCAGGTTCAAACCGAAGTCAATACGGCGTTAGGGTTGACCCGCCACACCTATTGACTTTTGCCAATCGGCGCGCTACCCTTTGGTCAGAGATATTGAAAGGGATACGCCAGATGCATCGACTGGAAGCTGATCCAGGGCTGAAAGCCCAGCTTACGCAGCATCTTCAAAGGCAAAACTACGATGGAGAGTCCTCCTTGGCATCCGTGGGGCTCGTCGAGAAGCCGAACAGTTGGCTCAAGAAACAGATACTAAAGCTCATTATGTGATACTAAAGTCCATGATGTTGGTAGTGATGATAGAGTTATTACTGTCTCACCACAGATTATTTCTGAGGCACGGCAATTTGGGCAGCACTGGCGAACTAGAATCTCTCGATCAGGTAACGAATCCGAGGCCAAACCCATGATGACTAAAGACAAGCCCGCCCCACCAGAGAAGAACCCAACGAAAGCAGCAGAAAAGCCGGATGCGCTGACGGCCTCGACACCGCCCAAGAACCTGAAACAGGCTACTCAGCCTGAGGCATTGCAGCTAATCCCTGAAGTGATAGCCAGAAGGTATAACGCCATTCCCCTCTCGGTATCCGGTAACACCCTACAGGTGGCTATGGCAGACCCCACTGATATCTTTGCCCTGGAGGCTCTCTCCGCCGTAAGCCGGATGAGGATTAAACCTGTAGCTGCCAGCACCAAAGAGGTCCGAGAGGCAATTGACTTCAACTATAAAGCCTTTGGCGAGATTGAAAAGCAACTGGCTCTAATCTCTATCCCGGTTGAGACGACCGGTGAGAGGTTGGCTGCTATTGCTGACACCAATGCCCCGCTGGCTCAAGCTCTCAATATGATTATCGAAGAAGCAGTTAAAGCCCGCTCCTCTGACATCCATATTGAGCCAGAAGAGGATAGACTAAGAGTGCGCTATCGCATAGACGGAATCCTTCAAGACCTCATGTCTCTGCCGGCCAACATAAATATGGCCCTCGTTTCCCGAATCAAAATCTTAGCTGAGATGAATATTGCCGACCGCCATCGCCCCCAGGACGGCCAGTTCTCCTTTGACGTCATGGGACGAGAGATAGATGTTCGAGTAGCCACTGCACCCACGGTTACTGGTGAGATGGCAGTGCTCCGCCTTCTGGACAAGTCCATGGCCGCTCTGGGCCTGTCAGAGCTTGGCCTGCTGCCCGATTGTCTGGCAAAGTATCAAGCCATGCTCAAGGTCCCCTACGGCATGATTTTGACCAGCGGCCCTACCGGGTCCGGCAAGACTACCACCCTCTATGCCTCCATCAATTCCCTTGATTGTGTGGGAAGAAACATTATTACCATTGAGGACCCTGCGGAGTATCGCTTTAAGGACATCAATCAGATTCAAGTCAATCCCCAAGCTGGAATTACCTTCGCCACCGGCTTGAGATCCATCCTCCGCCTTGATCCCAACGTCATAATGGTCGGCGAGATACGTGACGGCGAGACCGCCGGCATAGCGGTTCAGGCAGCCTTAACCGGCCATCTGGTGCTATCTTCAGTGCACGCTAATGATGCTCCCAGCGTACTGCCCCGTCTTCTTGACCTCGGTGTCGAACCGTTTTTGGTCGGCACAGCGGTCATTGGCGTCTTGGCTCAGCGGATGGTCCGCCGTATATGCCCACATTGCGCCCGCCCCGTGGTTGCTCCACCAGAGGAGAGACTGGTCTATGAGCAAGAAATGACAGAGGAAAGAATGGAATTCCTCTACGGCACCGGGTGCAAGGTCTGCTCCTATACCGGTTATCTGGGGCGAACGGTTGTCTTCGAAATCCTGACCGTGACTGACAAGATAAGGAAACTGGTCATCAACCGTGCTAGCGGCAGCCAGATTCGGGCTCAGGCGATTGAAGACGGCATGATTAGCATGCTGAATGACGGCATGCGGAAAGTGAAGGCCGGCATCACCACCCCCTCCGAAGTGCTGCGCAGCGCCTATGCTCCAGACTAGCCCTGTCGAGGTTCAATGGGCTACCAGTACATAGCCTACACCGCAGACAGAAGAGTGGTCAAAGGCAAGCTTTCGGCTCCCACTGAGGAAGCTGCTGCTAATCTTCTTAGCTACGGCGGTTATCATGTGGTTAGCCTGAAAGTGATAGTTCCTTTTTTCAGCAATGAGAAACTGCTGGCTCGCTTCGCCAGGGTAAAGACCAAAGAGATAGTCTTGTTTTCGCGAGAGCTAGCCTTACTCCTTGAATCTGGCACTGATATAGTCAACGCCCTGGAGCTAATACAAAGCCAGATAGCCAATCGGGCTTTTAGGAAGACGATCGGCGCCGTAACCTCTGATATTCGCGCTGGTACCTCGCTGTCCACTGCTATGAGCAGACATCCTCGCACCTTCCCTGAAGTATACCATCGCACCATCGCGGCCGGCGAGCAAGCCGGCAATCTGGAAGTAGTGCTACGCCAAATGGCAGACCACCTGGAGAAGGCAACTGTCACCGAACAAAAGATCAGGCGTGCTATGGCTTACCCCGCTATGCTGGCCGTCGTCGCTGTCGGGGTGGTAGCCGTGCTGGTTAGCTATGTCTTGCCCAAATTCAAAGACCTCTACGAATCCTTTGACGCCAAATTGCCTCTGCAAACAAGGATCGTTATTACTGTGTCTAAGTGGGCTACCGACTGGGGGCTTTATGTCCTGCTGGGTATACTGGTTATGGCTGGCCTGGCTTACGCCTATACCAGAACGCCAGCCGGGAAATACCGCTGGCATAGATTGTTACTCACCCTACCTATAGTGGGGCGAATCAATCTGCTGACTGAGCTAAGCTGCTGTTGCCGCACCATGGCACTGCTTTTCAAGGTCGGCTTGCCCTTACCCGAAATCATGGCCCTGGCCATCCGCGGCACCAGCAACACGGTCATGGCAGAGGCTCTCACGGGGGTCCAGCGGGACTTGATCCAGGGTGAAGGCTTATCCAAACCTATGGGCAAGAGGCCGCTATTTTTGCCTTTAATGGTGCAGATGGTTGGGGTTGGTGAGGAAACTGGCAACCTCGACAACAGTCTTAATACCGTCGCCCAGAGCTACGAAATCGAGGCTGATGAAAGAACCACCGCCGCAATAGGGTTTATCCAGCCAGCTTTGATCATAGCCGTCGCTGTAGTAGTTGGTTTCATTGCCGTATCCATGATCTCTGCTATGTATTCCATCTATCACCAGGTCAGTGTATAGGAGCTAGATCTTCAACATTTCCCATGTCAGACGGCACTCACAGGCGAATCCCTGTGCCAAGACAGTAAGAGCCTTTTTCCCGCTTCAATCGGCGGTGCTCCAAAAGAAGCTGTTCAATCCTTTCCCTCTGCAAAAGATGATGGCGATTGTCACAAATTCTTCTCTTTTTTTCGGAAATACGAAGGCGTGATCCAAGGTAGCGTAACATATTGTGTGTAAAAAGAGGGGGGCGTATCCTTCTAGAGATATAGAGAAAAAGATATCTTAGAAAGGAGGACGCCCCATGGTACAGGTCAAAGAC
>VGOE01000036.1 GCA_016876035.1 Chloroflexota bacterium | reverse complement strand
CTCTAACTTGAGTTGGGTCAGGTCTTTGACCTGTACCATGGGGCGTCCTCCTTTCTAAGATATCTTTTTCTCTATATCTCTAGAAGGATACGCCCCCCTCTTTTTACACACAATATGTTACGCTACCCGTTTCTTTCGGCCTCTTGCAAATTGACTCGGCAAGCCCTAAAATCCTTGCGGTATACACATAGATCCACTCGTCTCAGAGCTGGATCTGGGAATACTGGGGATACTCGGAAAACACTCTGGCATTTGTATATTAGGAGTAAGCAGTGCCTTTGCAACACGACAAGTCAAGTATGGAACAGTATGTCAAAGAAGCCGTCAGCCTGGCAATACAAGGCCGCTGGCAGGAAGCGGTAGGTGCCAACAAAGCGATCCTGAAACTTTTTCCAGATGATGTGGAAACTCATAACCGGCTGGGAAGGGCCTTAATGGAAATGGGAGACTATGCCGCAGCCAGAGAAGCTTATGGGCGTGCCTTGGAACTGGACCGCTATAACAATATCGCTAAGAAGAATCTCAAACGCCTCTCAGAGTTAGGGGAGTCAGCTCAGAAGGAGAACTATCACAAGGTTGTCATTGACGTTTTTGTAGAGGAAACCAGTAAAGCCAGAACGGTGAGCCTTGTGAAACTGGCTTCAAAGGAGGTTTTGGCTCAGATGTCTCCCGGCGAAGAAATAAGCCTCTATGTGGAAGGGGAGAAGTTGATAGCCAAGAGTGGGCAAGGTGAGTACCTTGGTGAGGTGGAGCCCAAATTCGGACTGCGCTTAGCTAAGCTGATCAAGGGCGGCAACCGTTATAGCGCTGTCATAACGAGCTTGGAAGAAGATGAGCTGAAGGTGCTTATCAGCGAAACTTATCAAGATCCTAGCCAAGCAGGACGCCTTTCGTTTCCACCAAAGAAGCGGGAAAGATTTCGTCCATATGTCAAAGAGAGATTACTTAGGCAGAGGGCGGAGGAAGAATCAGACGAAGACCTTGAGGCGGCGGAACCGGAAATGGAAGGGTTCAGTGAGGTTGATTTCTGAAGTATTTCTCTTGCCCATCTGACATGTGAAAGGCCATCTAAGTGAACACAACAGAAATAGGAGTAATTAAACCAGTAAAGATCGAGGACGAGGTCCGAAGCTCGTACCTTGACTACGCTATGAGCGTCATCGTCTCCCGTGCCCTCCCCGACGTGCGGGATGGTCTAAAGCCAGTGCATCGTCGCATTCTCTACGGAATGAACGAGCTAGGAATACGCCACACCTCACCATACAAGAAGTGCGCTCGCATTGTAGGTGAGGTACTAGGGAAATACCATCCCCACGGAGACGCACCGGTTTATGAGGCTCTAGTCCGCATGGCACAGGACTTCTCTATGAGATACGTCCTTGTCGAAGGTCAAGGGAACTTCGGAAGTGTAGATAACGATCCACCTGCCGCCATGCGTTACACCGAGGCCCGCCTGTCTGCTATTGCACAGGAAATGCTGATCGACCTCGACAAGGATACGGTTGATTTTGCCCCCAACTTTGACGATACCCTGGAAGAACCGGTGGTGCTTCCCAGCAGACTTCCCAATCTGCTGGTCAATGGCAGCTCCGGAATTGCCGTCGGCATGGCGACCAACATCCCTCCCCATAATCTCACCGAGGTCTGCCTGGCTATCGCCTTTCTTATTGACCATCCTCAGGCCACCATTGAGGAACTGATCCAATTTGTTCCTGCACCTGATTTCCCTACTGGCGGTATTATCTTGGGACTGGAGGAAGTACGAAAAGCCTATACTACTGGTCAGGGGAGGGTCGTAGTTCGAGCCAAAGCCGACATCACAGATCTACCTAAAGGACGACGCCAGATACTGATCACTGAGCTCCCGTATCAGATAAACAAGGCGGAACTGGTAGAAAAGATCGCCAAGCTAACCAAAGATAAGAAGATTGAGGGGATCAGCGAGATACGTGACGAATCGGACAGGCATGGAATGCGCATTGTGATAGAGCTAAGAAAGGAAACATACCCAGAACAACTGCTCAACAATCTTTATAAACACACGGCACTCCAATCGGTGTTTTATGTCAATATGTTGGCCCTGGTGGATGGGCAGCCTAGAGTTATCAGCCTGAAGGAAGCCCTACAACACTACATTGATTTCCGTCACGAAGTCATAGTCCGACGTTCCAGATTCGAGCTGAAGCAGGCCAAAGAGAGGGCGCACATACTGGAGGGGCTGAAGATTGCTCTAGACCACCTGGATCAGGTGGTGACTATCATTCGTCGCTCGCGCACCACGGAAGCAGCACGCGATGAATTGATGACTAACCTGGGTTTATCTCAGATTCAGGCACAGGCTATCCTTGACCTCCAACTACGCCGTTTGGTAGCGCTGGAACGCGAGAAGATTTTGGACGAGTATTCTGAGACTCTCAAAACCATCGCTCATCTGGAAGAGCTCCTGGCCGACCCCAAGAAGATACTCCTCCTCATTAAGGAGGAAACGGAAGGACTCAGGTCCAAATTCGGAGATGCTCGAAGGACCCAGGTGACCTTGGAAGAAGCAGCTGACTTTAGTGATAAGGATCTCATCCCCCACCAAGAGATGGTAGTCACCCTCAGCACTAGGGGGTACGCCAAGCGCGTCCCCAGTGATACCTACAGGCTGCAACACAGGGGAGGGAAAGGTGTCAGGGGAATGGTTACCAAGGAGGCAGAGGAGGCTTCTATCTTCCTCATAGCTGACACCCATGATACTTTGCTCTTCTTCACCAGCAAGGGCAGAGTCCTGTCCATTAAGTGTTATCGAATCCCCCAGGATACATCGCGAACAGCCAAAGGAACACCTCTGGTCAACCTACTCTCTCTCAATGCTGAGGAACGGGTATCGACAGCGGTGACAGCGAACTTTGAACCAGGCAATTTTCTGCTCCTGGCTACCCGTAAGGGCAAGATAAAGAGAACCCCCATCGAGAGATTCAGTTCGCTAAAAGCGCGGGGGCTTATTGCCATAACATTGGAAAGTGGGGACGAACTGGTGGCAGCCCGCCTGGCCAGAGAGGAAGACGATATTATGCTGGTAACAGAGAGGGGTAAGGCAATTAGGTTTGCGGTCAGCGATTTCAGGGCGCTCTCCCGAACCAGCCAGGGCGTCCGTGGCATACGGCTTGTCCCAGGAGACAGCGTAATAAGCATGGAAGTCGTGTGTCCTGCCACCCACATTCTCACAGTTACCAGCAACGGCTTTGGCAAGCTCACTCCGATAGAGCACTACCCCACTCAACATCGCGGTGGCAAGGGAGTACTGACCCATCGTATAAGCCAAAAGGTGGGCAAGGTGGTGGCTGCCAAGCAGACCTCCCCTTTGGGTGAGCTAATGCTCATATCTGACGGAGGCGTCATCATCCGTGTGCCCAAGGAGAGCATTCCCATCCAAGGAAGGAGTACTCGTGGAGTAAGGTTGATGAACCTAGACCCAGGTCACGATGTAATCTCCATTGCCTGCCCTCTGGAAGAAACAGATAGAGGCCCAAGACAAATCCGTGGTTTATAGAAGAACAACAGAGAGCTTTGCCACTCTGGTGGATATCATAGCCAGACTGCGAGGGCCACAGGGCTGCCCTTGGGATAGAAAACAGACCCATCTTTCTTTGAAACCGCATCTGTTACAAGAATGTTATGAAGTGTTGGAAGCCATAGACAGCGGAAACAGCGAGAAACTAGCTGAGGAACTGGGTGATCTCCTGATGCAGATCGTGCTCCATAGTCAGATCGCTGCCGAGCAGGGCGAATTTGACATCGCAGATGTGCTACGAAGGATCAACACCAAGCTTATACATCGCCACCCACATGTTTTTTTACGAAAAACGAATGTGAAGGATGCACAAGAGGTAGCTCGAAACTGGGAGGAGTTGAAACGGGAGGAACGAGGGGAGGCTTCTGTGCTGTCCGGACTACCCAAGGGGATGCCTGCGCTGGCCTACAGCCAGGCGATGCAGCGGCGGGCGGCGATGGTGGGCTTTGACTGGAGAAAAGTCGATGACGTTGTCCAGAAAGTGGTGGAGGAAGTAAAGGAGCTGGAGCAGACCGCTGACCAGGAGCAAAAAGCAGCAGAGTTTGGGGACCTATTGTTTACTCTGGTCAATATCGGGCGGTGGTTAGATGTGGAAGCGGAAGATGCCCTTCGCCTGGCTAACGAGAGGTTTCATCAAAGGTTCCGCTACATGGAAGAGGTTTGTCAGAAGCAGGGTATCACTTTGAGCAGCCTATCTATTGAGCAGCAAGACAGGCTGTGGGAAGAGGCTAAAGAGAAATTGAGCCAAAGCGAAGTATCCTCCCCTTCGGAGGTCCCGAGGTTTTCTCCTCATATCTCCAGGTCAGGTCAGGGACCTGACACTCACTAATAGTGTTCACTTCCTTACAGACCAGTGGGGGAGGGGACTAAAGGCCCCTGCCTACATTCCGGGGGCTGGATTCCGGCTTTCGCCGAAATCACCCATGCTGGCTCACACCAGCACCACCAAAGAGTGAATAACCCCCCAGCAAGCTGGGAGGCATCTGGTGGCCCCTCCCCAGAGTACGAACGGGGCCGCTTTCCTCCCGCCAGCAAGCTGACGGGTATCCAGCGGAGATTCTCATGAAAATGACGAGGCAGGCTGCCGTCACAGGGTTCCTGGATTCCCGCTTCCGCGGGAATGACAGTCTAGAGGGTAGCCCCTGCTACCGGTATTTTCGAAGTAATTCTTCATGCTGGCTTGCAGCCAGCGCCACGAAAGATGAAAATGAGTCGAGGTTAGACACATTCTCGCTATCCCCCTCCCTCTAACCCCCTCCCGCCAGGGGAGGGAGACTTTTCCCTCTCCCTTGACAAGAGAGGGAAAGGGTGAGGGTGAATCGGTATTTTCGTGAGAATGGTAATGCGGGGTGGACTAGGCAAAGGACACTCTGGATTCCGTGTGAACCGCGGAATGACATACCGTGATTATTTCGAGGACACCAGAATAGACAGCAGGCGGCGTCGGTGGTTCACTCGAGGCTGACCAGACGACGATTTACACGGCGTCTCTCTGCTGTGATGATAGCCATAACCTGTGACACCGCTGAGTCCAGATCACCCTGGTGGTTCACCACCATGTAGTCGAAAAGGGACAAGCTCTTCATTTCACCGTCAATTTTCTCCATTCGTAATCTCCGCTCGCCGTCGGACTCAGTCTGGCGTTGTTTCAGGCGCTCTTCATACTCCAGCGAGGGAGATGTGAGGAAGATAAGCACCGCATCAGGCACGAGACTCTTGATGGTGGCTGCCCCCTGAACATCAACTCTCAATATGACATTCTGACCCCCATCCAACGCCTCCTTTACCGGTTGCTTGGGGGTCCCATACCAGCGTCCATAGACCTCTGCGCTTTCCAATAGCTCCCCCCGCTGTACCATCTCCTGAAATTCTGCGTCCGAGGTGAAATGGTAATCGACGCCATCCTTTTCACCTGGCCGCTGTGAACGTGTGGTCACTGTGACCACACGGTGAAAAGGGAAAGAAAACTCCTTCATTCGATGGAGCACCGCATCTTTCCCAGCGCCGGAGGGCCCGGAGAGGACAAAAAGCAACCCTCCGTGTTTAGGCTTCTCCTTCCCTTTCTCCACTCTGCTCCTTGGAATCGGATCTGCGGGCCGCCACTAATCTGCTGACAATGGTCTCTGGAGTAATGGCAGCCAGAATAATATGTCCACTCTCCATGATAACAACAGCCTTTTTCTTCCGACCATTGGACATATCAATGATCAGGCCTTTCTTGATTCCGTCCTGAACAAGGCGCTTGGCAGGTAACGAGTTAGGTGTAATGACGGCTACAGCCTTATTCATCGCCGCCATGTTACTGAAACCAAGATGGATGAGCTCTGTAAACATATTGGCCTCCGTTGCTATGGATCATAATGCCTGAATGTTTGTCATGTCCTGCCAGAACGAGGGATAGGAAATACCAGCCGCCTCAGCATGTTCGATCACAGTCTGGCCTTCGGCGATCAGGCCTGCTACTGCGAGAGCCATGGCCAAACGATGGTCACGGTGGCTGGAGCATGTTGCCCCATGCAGCTTTGCTCTCCCATGGATAACCATGCCATCAGGCATCTCCTCCACGTCTGCGCCCAGCTTGGACAGCTCGCGCGCCAGGCTTCTGATCCTGTCTGTTTCCTTGACTCTTAGTTCTGCGGCATCTTTGATGACAGTGGTGCCTCTAGCAGCACAAGCCACCACAGCAATCACCGGGATCTCATCGATCAGACGGGGGACAAGGTCACCGCCAATCTCCACGCCAGCCAACTCGCTGGATTCAATCACAAGATCAGCTACAGGCTCATCCCCGACGCGACGCTGGTTCTCTATTCTAAGCCTGGCTCCCATTCTTAGCAAGACATCGATAATGCCGGTTCTGGTAGGGTTGATTCCTGTATTTTTCACCTTGACCTGGGCGTTGGGATGGATGGCGGCCGCCACCAGCCAGTAAGCAGCCGAGCTTATGTCACCTGGGATGTCGAGATCAATAGAATTCAAGGCAGGCACTGGGGAAGAGAGAGAAAGGGAAGCACCATTCATTTTCAGCTTCACTCCCATGGCCTGGAGCAACCGTTCAGTGTGGTCACGCGATTTCGCTGGCTCCTGAACGGTCGTTGTGCCATCGGCAAAAAGGGCAGCGATTAGAACGGCCGATTTAATCTGGGCACTGGCGACGGGCAGCACATAGTCTATCCCATGAAGTTCCCCGCCTTTAACGGCCAGAGGACCTAAGGAATCGCCGCCTCTCCCCCAGATTCTGGCTCCCATGAGGCGAAGTGGTTGAATAACCCGATCCATAGGACGGGAGCGAAGGGAGTCGTCACCCGTAATAATGGAAAGGAAGGGCTGGGCAGCCAGCAAGCCGGTCAATAAGCGCATGGTGGTAGCGCTGTTGCCAGCGTTAAGAACGTCATCAGCCTCTCGCAAGCCTTTCTTCCCCACCCCCTGCACCTCGAGTCCAGGCGGGTCAGAAGCCACCTGCGTTATCTTCACCCCCAACGCTTGAAGGCAAGCCACAGTAGAAGCGCAATCGGCTCCGGGTGAGAAATTGCTCAGCCTCGCCTTCCCCTGGGCTATGCTGTTCAGCAGGACAGCCCGGTGAGAAATAGACTTATCACCAGGAGGGGTGATCTCACCTTTCAGAATGGGACAAGGGCTAATCTTTTTCCTTAGCATGATCCTTCAGCCAGGAATGTCGTGCTTGTCTTGCCTCAACAAAGGCTTGCTCTATTTCTGCCTCGCTACCGTCAGCTATCAACCGGCGGAAGTGGCTTAACTCCTGGATAAAGACATCGATCCAGGCGGCGATATTCTCTCGGTTGGTGAGGCAGATATCACGGTTCATTCGCGGGTGCTGGGATGCCAGACGGGTTAGGTCACGGTACCCGGTAGCAGCCAGTGAAGACATTTTAGGCCAGGAGGTGCTCTGAGTGGTTGCCCTCACCAGTGCCGAAGAAATAACCAGAGGGAGGTGACTGATGGCGGCCACGAAGTTGTCATGCTCCGAGGCAGTGATAAAGAGAGGGTTAGCTCCTACTTCTCTAACCAGGTTAACGGCGCCCTGAACAGAAGCTGGAGAGGTATTCCCTCCCGGGATAAGACAATAGGTACAGCCTCGGAATAACCCAGCTTCAGCCGCCTCAAGGCCGGATAGTTCCTTTCCGGCCATGGGATGCCCGCCAACGAAACTCACTGTGACCGGTAAATATTCCTTTGCCCACCTCATCACCTCTTCCTTGGTGCTAGCGGTATCAGTAACCAGACACCCTGAAGGCAGGTGTGATGCAATTTGTGCCAGCGTCTCTTTGATAGCTAGTGTGGGAGTAGCCAGGAGGACAATATCGGCCTGGCTGACGGCAGAGGCCAGGCTCTGCTCCACTCTATCTACCACTCCCAGACGGAGCGCTTTATCCCCGGCCTCTGAGCTTCGGACATAGCCTACCAATTCAGTCCCCTCCATCCCCGACTGCTTCAAAGCCAAGCCTAGAGACCCCCCAATTAGCCCTAAACCAACAATGGCAATACGTCTCACCATAGACAATCCAGAGGAACGGCCTTTCGTTTTACCTCGGTGGCTGCTTCAATCCCTTCGGCCCCTATTTCTCCTCTAACTCAAAGGCTTTGTGCAGGGCACGAACGCCATCAGCCACCTTCTTTTCATCCACGATACAGGTGATCCTGATTTCCGAGGTAGTGATAAGCTCAATGTTGACCCCGGCATCATACATGGCTTTGAACATCCGAGCGGCATATCCGGGGGTATTTTGCATTCCGGTGCCGACAATACTGATCTTGCCCAGATTGGCAGCCGTGACACACCCCTTGGCTCCGATGGATTTGGTAATTGGCTCCACTATCCGTTTCGCCTTTTCCAGGTCGCTGCGGGCCACCGTAAAGGTCAGGTCGGTAATGCCATCGATACTGGTGTTCTGGACAATGGTATCAATACTTATGCCAGCGTTGGCCAGCGGCTCAAAGATACCGGCAGCTATGCCAGGCTTATCAGGAACAGCCAGAACAGTGACCTTGGCTACGTTGAGATCATGGGCGATGCCTCGCACCTTATTTCTGATTTCCATACTATTTGCCCCTCCACGGATAAGTGTCCCAGGATTATTGTTAAAGCTGGAGGCCACCAATATGGGCATGTTATACAGCTTGCCTATTTCCACGGCCCGGGGATGCATCACCTTGGCCCCGTAGGTAGCCAGCTCCAGCATCTCGTCGTAGTCAATCTCTTCCAGTTTGCGCGCCTGCGGAACAAGGTGGGGGTCAGCAGTGTAAACACCGTCTACATCGGTGTAAATATGGCACACCTCAGCATTCAGGCTAACTGCCAGGGCCACTGCCGTGGTATCAGAGCCACCCCGTCCCAGGGTGACCACATCCATCTCGTCGGTTATTCCCTGGAAGCCAGCCACCACCACGATATTACCTTTTCCCAGTTCCTTCAAGATGCGCTGCGGGGCAATACTGCGGATCCGAGCCCGACTGTAGAAGGCATCAGTCATGATCCCCGCCTGCTCGCCGGTGAGGCTGACAGCTTTATGCCCCATAGAATTGATGGCAATGGCCAGTAAGGAGCTGGAGACTATCTCGCCTGTAGAGAGCAGGACGTCCATCTCCCTTTCGTCGGGCTCACTGGTAAACTGGTGGGCGAGATCAAGCAAGTTATCGGTAGTATGTCCCATAGCCGAGATTACCACCACCACCTGGTTTCCCTCTTGTTTGGCGGCGATGACGCGCCGGGCAATGGCCTTCATCTTCTCCACATCGGCTGCGGAGCTGCCGCCATACTTCTGTACGATCAGGGCCATACTTTCCTCTTCGCGACTCCTTTCTACAGAGATCGTTTGCTAATATGTCCGCCCTTCCGCATGGAAGGAGAAGAAACCGAGAGATTCTTCGTCAAGGCTGTCTGAGGATGACAAGTTTGAAGTTGAGATGTCATTCCCGCGCAAGCGGGAATCCAGTCACTCCACCCCATCTGGATTCCGTATCAAGTACGGAATGACATTTCGGACAGCCTCTTCTCAGAATGACATTGTTAAACAACCTTTCTCCCGATAAACTGCTCCATGAGCTGGTAACCATCGGTTATCTGCAAAGAGCTTTGAGCAGCCTTTCGCTCGCTGAAGGCCTCGGCCTTGTCTATCATAACACCAAGACCATACCAAGCAAAAGGCACCGGGTCAGGGGCATGGGTGCGTAGTTGCAAGGGAGTGGCATGATCAGGCATAACCAGTATTCGAAAAGCTGGCTCCCTGGAAAGCCCGTCCTTGACGGTGCCCACAACCAGTTGATCAAAATTCTCAATAGCCCTGATTTTCTGCTCCAGGTCGCCGTTATGACTGGCTTCGTCCGGCGCCTCCACGTGGACAAGGACAAAATCTTCTTTGTCCAGACATTTCAGGGCATAATCGGCCTTAGCCTTGTAGTCGGTGTCGTAGTAACCGGTGGCTCCTGGCACCTTGATGGACTCAAGTCCAATCAGCCTGGCTATTCCCTTGACCAGGTCTACCGCCGAGATGACCCCCCCGCCAATCCCGAAGCGCTCTCGAAAAGCTGGCAAAGTAGCTGCCTGGCCGTGCCCCCAGAGCCAGATCATGTTGGCTGGGCTTTGTCCCTTTGCCACGCGGGCCTTGTTGATGTCGTGGTCGCGGAGCAGCGAATGAGAATCTTTTATGAGTTTAATCAGTCGCTGGGCACCGTCGCCACGGGGCAGATGGTTCTCTATCGGCTGGCCCATGATGTCGTGGGGTGGGGTACAGCTAACAGCAACCAAATTGCCGGCTCTGATGACACAAAGGTGGCGATAGCCTACCCCTGGGTAGAACTTGATGTCCTCACCTCCCAGGTGTTGATCCAGAAAGGTGATGAGTTGTTTTGCTTCGCTGCTGCTGATGTGCCCGCCACTGTAATCAGCCAGATGACCTTGCTCAGCGGTAATGAGATTGCAGCGGAAGGCTACCATATCTGGCCCCAGTTCGACTCCCATTTCAGCCGCTTCCAGCGGGGCGCGTCCGGTGTAGTAGCGTCTAGGGTCATACCCCAGGATAGAGAGTATGGCCACGTCTGAACCAGAGTCAAATCCCGGAGGAATCATCCTGGTCAGGCCTAGCTGTCCCATTCTGGCGATCTCGTCCATGTTGGGGGTGCGGGCTGCCTCCAGGGGTGTTCGCCCATCAAGCTTGGGGAGGGGGCGGTCGGCCATGCCGTCTCCCACAAGGACGGCATATTTCATTCTTTGTTGTATTCCGTCGAGAGAGGCCATATAATGCTTTCGGCGGGGTGTAGCGCAGTTGGTTAGCGCGCAGCGTTCGGGACGCTGAGGCCGGCGGTTCGAGTCCGCCCACCCCGACTTGTTAAACCGCCATCAGCCACAGCCACTGAAAACACAGTCTCATTATAAGCAGGCCTGGGGCGTATGGCAACAGGAGAGTGGGGGCCAAAAACAGCGATGGTGAACCTTTAGCTGTGTCTGGCGGGGGTTCTTTATGGGGTGGGTTTCGCTACGCTACGCCTACCCCTATTATCTAATATCCGTATCGATCGCACACGTAATCACCCCATTTTTGGACATAGGGGCTGCGACTGCGCGTGATCCAAGATACTAGTTTTTGATGTGAGAAGCAGTGGAATTCCACTCTAGAAGAACTACTAAATAATGTCAGCCAATCTCTCCTAAAGTCAGACATTCCTAAATCATTCAAACATCCAATCAGTTCGATGTTCCGCTCATCATAAGCAACTCCAGAATATACGTGCTGAAATAATCCTGAATCAGCTATACCTTGCGCCAATTTATCTGCTGTATCTCGGCTTTCTTGGCCCAGGACACTTTATTCATTGCTCTTTCTCCAGCGCTCAGAAATCATCATTTATTCCATGCGTCTCTGATTGGCTCCCAGCAATGATACCACCTCTTAAGTCACTGTTGCTAGCGTTAGGGCTGGCTGGGTTGTACCCCGAGAGGAGGAACGATACCCGAGGGGGATATGGGGGCGGACCTCATTGTAGCCCCTACACCAGTCCCCTACGAGTGTCTTGGCTTCCAGCAGGGTGGTGAAGGCCTTTTTGTTGATGAGTTCAGGAGGGCAATCGCGCCTCTGAAAGCTACAACTGGCTCAAAATTTCGGCTACCTTGAGGGCTGTCGTGCCTGTTAGTCTGACGCACTTCTCGATGCTCTCCGGCCCCTGGGGACCGGAGTAATGGGTCACCACTTCGTTCATATCGAACCAGTTAACCCCGGTGATCTCCGAGCAGACCGTACTCTTGAACATGGGCTTGAACCACAAAGTCAGCCTCTGCGATGGCTCAAAACTGGACAATATGCCTTCAAACCCCTCTTCGATGCTTTGGCGTCCCACCATGGCGGCGATGAGGACAAAGCCTGTAGCCAAGGCGCCGCACGTCAGGCCGGAACTGCCGCCTCCCTGAAGGCCCCCGAGAGCTTTGAACAAGAAGTCGTCCTTGATGCCCAGGACATCCTGGAAGGCCTGGAACATGGACTGGGAGCAGCCGAAGGACTTCAGGTAATTCTGGTACGCCAGGTCGGCTACCCTTTCCCGGTTAGCCTCTGAAGCGAATATCTCTCTGGTTTTCTCGGCAAATAGCCTGGCAAAGTCAGCCCTGGACTGGAATTCCTCCGATTTCATCTCCCCCTCCTTTTGCCCTTCATTGCCATCCAGTATAGCATAAGTGATTCAATTTATGGTGTCAGACGCCCCAGGTGACGTCCATTGGAGGGGTGTAAAACCCCTCCCTACATTTACAAAAGGGTTTGGAGCAGATGCTGCAACCTACCCCTAGACAACGCGTTGGCTCGCGGACCCAACAGCCACCGAGGGTGAGCGTTTAACTGTGTCTGCTGACGGTTTCTTTCTGGTGGGTTTCGCTAGGCTACACCCACCATATCATCTGGGTGCAGTATGCAGGATTATACCACCCCAACGTCAGTTTAGGTACAAGTATGCCCGAGGTTGTTTAGTAATGTCATTCTTCGCTACGCTCAGAATGACACGAAGGCGTTGATAAACGATCTTATGCTCTTAGAACGGGACAAAGCTACAGGACAAGAGGGCATCCAGCTTGGAGATGATACAGTAAAACACCAACCCTATGGTGAGGCAGCCCGGAAGACAGCGCTTCCAGTTGGTCACAAATAGCGATATTGTTATCTGGCGCTCTTCAGTTTCAGATACTCACCAATTAGTATGGCGGCCGGGTAGAGAACCTCTTCTTCGGTCTGAGCATGCAGGATCAGTCTATCGGCAAACTGGACATATCTCGTCTTGTTTTCTTTCTGGGACGCCTCAGAGAGGCTTCTGAGCGCGTCAACGATAGCCTTGTGCTCCTCCAGCATTTGCCCGAGATCGGCTTTCAACCTGTTGGTCATTAGGATGACGGCCCGCATGTCTGCCGTGATCCTGCCTTCGGCTAAGAGACGTAGTAGTCCAAGCGGTGGCAGGGAATATTCCTCTTCCCTGGCGAAATGGGTGTGCAGAACCTTTTCGACCGCCTTTGCAGCTTTACCAACCATGCCACCTGCCCTGGTTGCCTCAGTGAGTTCGGCATGGAGCTCTTCGTGCTCCAATTTCAACGATTGCGGTACCACAAACTCCATGATTTTGCCTCCAAGGTGAACTTAGTAATGGTCTTATAATAGTCTGTATATTCCGTATGCCAGAGACTGCTTGTACTGTTATGCCCGCGATAGTCGGTAGGAAACCCCACCTACAATGTACCATGCAGTGCTTGACACGGAATCCACAGTACCTATCCCCTGGATTCCGGCTTTCGCCGGAATCACCCATGCTGGCTCACACCAGCACCACCAAAGAATGAAAATGACCAGGCAGGCTGCCGTTACATGGTTCCTGGATTCCCCCTTCCGCGGGAATGACAGTCTAGAGGGTAGCCCCTGCTACCGGTATTTTCCAAGTAATGGTACGGCCAGGTCTGTTGCTACTAACTGTCTCATAAAGAGTCTCTACGCCAGAAACTGCTTTTACTGTTATGCAGCGAGACCATCTTATTATGGGACGACCAGTATACTGCTTTCATCAACCAGCGTCCAGATGGCTGCATATTAGCACCACAGAGCCTGCCGATGGAGACCGGCTATGGTTGAGGCATATAACCCATCTCAGGCAGGAAGATTCACTCAGGCTCAGAAAGTTCCTGTAGTATCTTATGCGCATCATCGGCTTCAGAAGCCAGAACGTAAATGTTGCACGGCACGTTCACAGGTGTCATGATACTGAAGAAGGCATCCACAGTGGCACCTCTCTTTATCAGGCAATGAATCCCGCTATCCTCTAGAATCCCTGCCCAAAGGTGCGCTACCGTCTCATTGGGAGCAGTGGCGATATGCTTCAGCGGATCATTATCTGGTTTGTCCCTGGATGACTTATGGTTGCTGGACACTTTGATACTCGATTACCCGACATTTGGAGATATTATCATTGGGTCAACTGCATTCCAAGATCCAGCGAGTCAACCTCCGAGAAAGCACTAGCCACCGGCAATGGCGAGCAAAATCATTAGTTCGTCGCCATTCTTTAGCTGTCTCGTCAACTCATCGGCATAGATACGTTCCCCATTGACGAAAAGCTGAATCTGTGGCAAGATCTTGCCGCCCTTATCATAAATCCACTGTCGTATGCTGGGGAACTGGGCTTCGAGGTTACGCAGGCACTCCAGAGGAGTACCGCCGGTTACCTCAATGGTCTCTTGCCAATTGGTGGCTTTCCGCAGCACCGCCGAGAGTTTTACCTTGACAGTCATCTCTCACCGCCAGCGGGATATCGGGATTGGCACTCTTCGCAATTAGGATCTCTTTTGAGTTTCAACTCGCTGAATCTCAGGCTGAGACCATCATAGATCAACAGTCTATTGGTGAGCAGGTCTCCTATGCCCACTACGTATTTTATCACCTCCGTAGCCTGTATGCATCCGATAACCGCCGGGGCAACTCCGACGACGGGGATTTTGCCCGGCAATGCGTCTTGATACAGGCACCTGAGGCATGAGGTCTTGCCCGGTATTATCGTGGTGGCTCTCCCTTCGAAGCCATAGATTGCCCCATGAAACAAGGGGAGGCCCCTTCTGACAGCAACCCTGTTGAGGAGGTATCTCGTAGCCAGATTATCGAGGCCATCGACAATCGGGTAGTCGCCCACCAGGTCGAAGACGTTTCCCTCGCTGATCACTGCTTCCACCGCTTCGACTTCGATGTCTGGGTTCAGGGATTCAAGCCTCTCCTTGGCGCAATCAACCTTTTTCCGTCCTATGTCCCTATCCGTATACAGCATTTGTCGGTTCAGGTTAGCCAATTCCACTTTATCACCGTCGATAACTCTTATCTTACCTACCCCGGCAATGGCCAAATATGTCAAGATAGCTGATCCGAGGCCCCCAGCACCGGCAACCAATACCTTGGCCCTCTTGAGTTTCTCCTGCCCTGCCTCACCCCACTGGGGCATCATCATCTGCCGTTCGTATCTGGCCAATTCTCGTTTGTCCAGCATTTTCCTGCGTCCAGAAAAAAGGTTTTCTTGGGGCAAAGGTTAAAGCCCGACCTGGCTCTTCAATGAATAACAGCACCTCTCCCGATGGGGGAGAGGTGCTTACGATCAAAAGTCAGAATTTCCCAGCCGTCTCAATAGAGTTTAGCGGCCAGCGCCGACAGCCCAAGACCGTTCAGCTTCTCCTTTAGCGGGCGACCCTTGGCGTCAAGCCCGCGCAAAGGATAATATTCCGTCAGCATACGCTTTATGTCAGGCGCAGAGCCCGCAGCACCACCCTCTGTTGTCGGCGTCAGGATCTGCCTCGGCAACCGGTCGTCTGCCGCAGTGATCCCCATGAGATTGCTGAGTCCCCTCTTCAAGTGCCATATCCTCTCGCCGCACTGCATCACCTCCTGGAGGTCGTAGTCAAAGCCGCTGGCAGCATTGATCAAGCCGACCATGTCCTCTCCATTGATAACGGACATGAGCATGTAACAGATTACGGCGGAGTTACAGACCATCCCTACGTTCTGAGATATGACCACAACCTGAGCCTTGCCATCGCTGGATTTCTGATCATAACCGCCTGTGATTCCGATCTCTGGCCAGATGAAGATGCCCTGCTCAATGCTGAAGGTCACGTCGTTGGTATGACATGCTCCCCGGACTCCGGTAGCGTAGGACAATCCCAGACCATGCTCTCCCCGAGGGTCATGCATGGGGACCTCCATCCCCTTGATCTCCACGGCATAATCTGAGGCATTCTTGCCAATTCTCTGGGCAGCTCGCTTGCTGCCTTCGGCCAGCACATCACCGAACCCATCGCGGCGGGCGATCTTATCAATCATCTTTAGAGCTGCATCGGCGTTGCCCCATACAAGCTCGATGCCACCGGTGTCTTTGGAACCAATAATGCCGTGCTCATAGCAGTCCATAGCCATGGCTAGGGTTCCGCCGCAGGAGATGACGTCGATGCCGTAGTCGTTGCAGACCTCGTTCAGCTTAATGACTGCCGCCATATCATCAATCATGAGCAGGCCTCCCAGACTGGCAGCACCTTCATATTCCGGTCCTGGCCCTGCCATCCCCTTGTAGGGGCCTTCCTTGATGCTGACCACCCTCTTGCATCCTACAAAGCAGCCATGACAGGATTCCGTTCCGGTGAGGTATTTCTCGCTGTTCAGCATAGCGCCGCCTATGTTGGCCGCGACGGCAGTCATATCGCCTGCTGTCCAGTTCTTCCCCGGGACGTCGCCTATATGAACCCCAAAATCCATGCTGCCATTCGTGCCCATGGCTTTGAGCGACTGGGTGACTATGTGGTCTTTGGCCTTCTCAAGGATTTCCTTGCGTTTCTGGGTGAAGGCAGTGGGTGAAGCTAGTGGTATTTTGCCGCTCCCCCGGACCACGATGGCCTTCAACTTCTTGGAGCCCATGACAGCCCCCATGCCGCCGCGAGCGAAGAAGTCCCTCTCCTCGTTGCAAATGGCGGCATACCTCACCAGGTTTTCACCTGCCCGGCCTATCGCCAGCACCTTCACCTTTTTCTTTCCTTCGTGCCGCTTTCTCAAGAGATCAGTCACTTCAAAATTGTCCTTGCCCCAGAGGTCAGCGGCGTCCCTGAGCTCCACTTTGTCGTCCTCAATCACCAAATAGACAGGTTTCTTGGCGGCGCCCGTCAATATGATTCCGTCGTAGCCAGCGGCCCTTAGCTCAGGTGCGAAGTTGCCTCCGCAGTTACTCTCGCCCCACATATTGGTCAACGGTGATTTAGCACAGGCTGAAAAGCGTGATCCTCCCGGAATATTGGTGCCACTCAGGGGCCCAGTCAAGAAAAAGAGTGTGTTCTCTTTAGATAAAGGATCAACGTTAGGAGAAACACGGTCGAGGAACAGTTTGGCTGCCAATCCGCTGCCGCCAATATACTGGCGAAGCACGTCTTTATCTACCGTGCTTCGCTTGATTTCGCCAGTGGTCAGATTGACCTCTAACATTCTACCCTCAAAGCCTGCCATTAATGCCCCCTTTCTTTAACCTTATCTTCGCGCTTATGCCTGAGGTAGTCCAAGACGTGAATATTGTCTTGTGACCTGAGAAAATGAAAACATATTCCAGAGCTTGTGTCAAGAAAATTGGATTTCTGGCCTGGGAGGTTATCACTCGAAATAATAACTTACGAAGGCGTAGCTAAGGCTATGACTTAAGTCGAGCTAACTTGCCTGTGAGAGGGGTCTGATGACACTTCGGGCATAACCGTAGCTGCCCTGTCCAGTTTGATTCGCATCGCTTCCAAGTCTTCGAGCCAGAGTTTAGCCTCGGCGTCCGACGGCATCCTCCAGTCTCCCCGAGGGGATAAACTTACTGAGCCGATCTTGGGTCCCTCGGGTAAGCATGTTCTCTTGAACTGGTTGGCAAAGAATCTCTGAATAAAACTCTTGAGCCACCTGTGCAAGTCATCAAGAGTGTACTGGCCTTCGAAGAGCCCTCGTCTTCTCATTTCATCTGCCAGGTAGAGAATCTTGCCAGGGCGCATTCCAAAGCGAATGAAAGGATAGAGGTAGAAATCGGCGAGCTCGACTGGGCCAATTATCTCCTCACTCTTTTGCGTGATCTCCCCATTATATGGACGCTGTAGCTCTGGAGAGATAGGTGTGTCAAGGATATCGTACAGAACTTTTTGTGCTGGCGAGCCGGCTAACTCTTCGTCAGCCACCCACCGCGCGAGAAAACGAACCAGCGTCTTGGGCACGGAAGCATTGACATGGTAATGTGAAAGTTGATCTCCAGAAAAGGTGCACCACCCCAGAGCAATCTCGGTAAGATCACCAGTACCCAAAGCAAGACCATTGAGTTCATTTGCTTTGTTAAAGAGGAACTCGGTGCGATAGCGAGCTTGCACGTTTTCAAAGACTATGTCTTCGCGGCCGTCATGTCGGAGGTCTCTCAAGTGTGATCCGCAGGTCGCCGAGACATTGACGCGTTCATAACTCACCCCCAACGCGTGGCAAAGCTTCTTGGCGTTGACTCTGGTTCTCTTAGTAGTACCGAAACCGACTAGGCCGTAGGCATGAACGTTCGTTCGTGGTAGACCAAGAAAATCCATGGTCTTTAGTGCCACCAAGAGGGCTAGCGTGGAATCAAGCCCTCCGGAAACTCCGAGTACCACATGGCTTATGTTGGCCCCAGATAGTTTCTTGGCGAGGGCCGCTCTTTGCATAGAGAAAATTTCACGGCATCTTTCTGCTCTTCTGTGGGGGTCGCCGGGAACGAAAGGATGGGGGTCGATCTGTCGCCGTAGCCCCACAGGAAGAGGATCATGAACCTCTGCCTCAATAATCCTCAGGTTAGTCTGTTGCCTGGGGATATGACCAAAACTTGTGATGACACGACGATCATGTAGTAGTCGTTCCAAGTCTACGTCGCAGACCAAGAGTTGGGAATTTGGCGACAAGCGGTCTGATTCCCGAAGGATGGTTCCATTCTCTGCAATAATAGCATGGCCGCCAAAGACGGCATCGTTGGACGACTCTCCTATGCCTGCCGACACATAGCAGTAAGCTGCTATGCATCTACCAGATTCAGAGGATACTAATGTTCTACGCCAGTCTGCCTTTCCGATCACCTCGTTGCTGGATGAAAGATTGAAAAGCACCGTCGCACCTGCCACAGACTGGTATTCATGAGGCGAGAAAGGCACCCATAGGTCCTCACAAATCTCCACTCCGACGATGGCTGGAGTGATCCCCCGCAGGGCAAAAAGGATGTCTGTTCCAAAGGGGACTCGTTGTCCTATCAGACGGACAGAATCTGAACGAGCATTCCTGCCGGATACAAACCATCGATCTTCGTAGAACTCCTTATACCCAGCCAGAAAGGTCTTGGGTACGATTCCCAGAACGCGTCCAGCATTTAGAACCACTGCACAGTTGAAAATCATCTGCTCAACGTACAGCGGCACGCCCACTATCACCAGCATGGAATAACTAGCGCTTTCGGCCAGGATGTCGCGCAGCCCTTCTTCGGCTTTCCTCAGCAATGCCTGATGCTGCACCAAGTCTCCGATGCTGTACCCTGTGATTGCCATTTCTGGGAAAGTCAGTACCTGCACGCCATCATCGCTTGCTTTTCGAACACATTCGGTAATGGCTGCAATGTTGAAATCGACATCAGCCACACGAAGCGTAGGGATCGCAGCACCGACACGCAGAAACCCGAGGTCTGCACTCAACCGTATGTCTTGACTCACTCAATACCTCTGTGCTAGCGAATCGGCTAGATTAGCCTATCATGCCGACCGTCGCTTGCTCTAAAATTTAGCACGAATGCTCCTAATAAAGCAATAGAGGTATAAGGCCCGAAATCAGCGATTGAGAGTAATCAGGAACGGAAACGGTGGGTTGCCTGTTACAGTCTTCCCAGGGGGTAGAGTGCCTGACGTCAGGCACTCTACCCGAGACCGATCGGCACTCATTCACAGAATGGGCAAGTACCTCTTAATCTCGTAATCGGTGACTTGCGTACGGTATTGATCCCATTCGATCTTCTTGTTCTTGATGAAAGCATCAAAAACGTGGTCACCCAGAGCGCGGCGCACCAGTTCGCTTTTCTCGGTTAGCTGAATGGCCTCCCAGAGGCTGCCCGGTAGTGTGCCTATTCCCCTTCTTTGCCTTTCCTCATCGCTCATCTCGTACACATTGGCTTCCACTGGCTCCGGCACTTCGTAACCTTTCTCGATCCCCTCAAGCCCAGCAGCCAGCATTACGCTGAAGGCCAGATAGGGGTTACAGGCGGGATCGGGAGACCTCAACTCAATGCGGGTGGCATTCTCTTTGCCCGGCTTATACTCAGGAACCCTGATCAGATCGGCGCGGTTCCGCCTGGCCCAGGAAAGATAGACTGGCGCCTCATAGCCGGGAACCAGCCGTTTATAGGAATTGACCCACTGGCTGGTGACAGAGGTGATTTCCGAAGCGTGTTTCAGCAGTCCAGCGATGTAGCATTTGGCTGTCTTAGAGAGATAGTAGGGGTCTTTCGGGTCGAAGAAAGCATTCTTCCCGTTCTTGAATAGCGACTGGTGCACATGCATACCGCTGCCATTGATGCCGAAGACAGGTTTAGGCATAAAAGTGGCATAGACTCCTTGCCCCAGCGCTACCTCCTTGACCACTAAGCGATAGGTCATCACATTGTCGGCCATGGTCATGGCATCAGTGTATCTCATATCTATCTCATGCTGGCTGGTAGCGACCTCGTGATGGGAGTACTCCACACCAATTCCCATCTCCTCCAGAGTCAGGACCGTATCCCTCCGCAAGTCGCTAGCTGCATCCAGGGGGACCATGTCAAAGTAACCACCATTGTCCAGCATCTCGGTTCCCTTGGAGTCACGAAAGTAGAAGTACTCCAGCTCAGGGCCCACATAATAGGTATAGCCCATATCGGCAGCCCTTTTCAGGTTTCTCTTAAGGACGAACCTGGGGTCACCTTCAAAGGGCTCTCCACCGGGTCTCAAAATATCGCAGAACATACGAGCCACAGCATGATGCTCCTTCGGTCTCCATGGAAGAAGCCGAAAGGTATCGGGGTCAGGCAAGGCCAACATATCGCTCTCGTCAATACGGGCAAATCCCTCGATAGATGAGCCGTCAAAACCCATCCCATCCTCGAGTGCGCCCTCCAGTTCCTCTATAGTGATGGCAAAGCTCTTCAGCATGCCCAGGATGTCAGTGAACCACATCCTGATGAACTTTACGTCGTGCTCCTTCGCCTTCTTGAGAACGTATTGATTGCTTTCTTCTCTGTTCTTTTGTTCAATCGCCATTAATCCTCCTAACTGTACGTGTCTTCAGATATGAAAGTACATGTGAAATTCATGTGGGTGCCGCCTCAGCCTTATAGCATCGACCTCTTCACTTTTATTTCACTCAAGCTACACCCCATTTGCATCATTCTTGGTGAATGCGTTGCCTTTGAGAGCGATCTTCCTAACGCTACACTTGTACTACCTCATTTTATCGCCCATCCACGTCAAGGTGTCAAGCTTCATGTCGATTTTGGCCTTCATGCTTTTCTTCGATTAGCCTGAATATGTCTTCCGGTTTAACATGTTCCTCCTTTGTCTTCATGTTGTCATCCTTGCATTCGACCCTGGCTTGTAAAGGCTGCCTCCTTTCAGATTGCGCTCTCGCCTTCATCACCGGTGCGCACGCGTATCGCGTTTTCGATAGGGAGAACGAATATCTTGCCATCCCCTCGCTCACCCGTGCGGGCTTTGGTCGCAATAATGTTTAGTGCTTTTCCCAGGTCCTCATCTAAGACCACGATCTCGACCTTTATTTTGGGCAGGAATTCCACCCTATACTCTCCGGCTCTCCATTGCAGGGGGATACCCCTTTGGCGGCCACAGCCACTAACTTCCATCACCGTCATACCGGTGATGCCCATACCCTCAAGGGCAGCCTTGACTGGCCCCAACTTCTCCTGTCTGATAATGGCTTCTATCTTTTTCACAGGCTATATACCTCCGTAAGCCCTTTCGCCGTGCTGAGATATATCCAGCCCCACTATTTCTTCTTCGCTCCTCACCCTGAGTCCCATGACAGCGTTGACAGCCTTTGCCAGGATCCAGGTACCGGCAAAAGCGAAGGCCCAAACGGTGGCTACCCCAGCGATCTGCTTGGCCATGAGCGCACCGCTGCCGTATGCCAGTCCGTCGGCGCCTGCTGCGTTAACAGTTGCGGTGGCAAAGATTCCGGTGGCTAATGCTCCCCAGGTGCCTCCCATGCCGTGGCACGCCCACACATCCAGAGATTCATCTACTTTCTGTCTTGACCTCAAAATCATAAAGTAGTATGAGACTACTGCTGCTATCATGCCTATCGGTATGCCAGCCAGCGGCTTAACAAACCCAGCAGCGGGTGTAATGGCTACCAGGCCAACTACGGCTCCTGTGGCAGCACCCAGGAGAGATGGGCGTCGGTGAATCCAGCCCAGGATTATCCACATGAATGCTGCTGAGCAGGCAGCGGTGTTAGTAGCCACAAAGGCATTGGCAGCCAGCCCTCCGGAAGTCAGGGCACTGCCAGCATTGAAACCGAACCAGCCAAACCAGAGCAAGGCCGCCCCCAGCATTACCATAGGAATATTGGCTGGCTCCAGCGTTACCTTCTCCGCAAAGCCTTTGCGAGGTCCGAGCACCAGCGCCAGAGCCAAGGCCGATACTCCAGCACTTATGTGGACCACCGTGCCTCCGGCAAAATCAAGCGCCCCCATATTGGCCAGCCATCCATCCTGGCCCCAAACCCAATGGGCTAACGGACAGTAGATCACGGTGAACCACAAGGCTGAAAAGGCCAACAGCGCGCTGAACTTCATTCGCTCCACTACTGCTCCGGTGATCAGAGCCACAGTTATGATGGCGAACATGCCCTGGAACATCATGAAAGCCAGATGCGGGACCGTCGTGGCATATGTAGAAGATGGCTCCTGTCCCACATTTCTCAGACCAATCCAATCAAGCCCGCCGATTATGCCACCTTTGTCAGGCCCAAAAGCCAGGGTATAACCGTAAAGCACCCAGAGCATCCCTATGAGGGCAAGGACGGCAAAGCTCATCATCATGGTGGAAAGGATGTTCTTCTTCCTCACCATCCCACCATAAAACAGGGCCAGCCCGGGAGTCATTAACATCACCAGTGCAGTCGAAATCAACATCTATGCTGTATCACCAGACAGCATCTTGTGGCTCCTTTTCCAGAACACTCAGTCTTTTCGTCTCTTCCATAGTCTACTTTTCTGAGAATAGCATTCCAATGTTTCCAACAGATTTCAGGCAGGTTAAATCTGTGTTAAGAAACCCAAATCCGTGGATTGATAAGGGAACCTGAAGCTATGCAGATTCACTTTTATACCAACCTTCCGGGTGGTTGAAAAGGGTAATACTTTGTAATACCATACCCTTATGGCGAAAGTAGTAGTAACGT
>VGOE01000035.1 GCA_016876035.1 Chloroflexota bacterium | reverse complement strand
CAAGGAGGTGAACAGACTGAGTGAGTTGACCAAAATCGAGGTCGGGGTCTAACATTTTGGCAGGGTCGTTTTGTCCGAAAACGACTGAAGCATTACAATGGTCACTTTGCCCACACCCAGATAGGCTTATCAAGAGAACACTAACAACAAGAAGGAGCCGAGCAAGACTTGCTGAGTTCACCATTTTGAGCTGCTGAAAAAATGCTTTCATCTCGCCCCCCTTTGTCTGAATTCGTCTACTGAGGTTATAGGTAGTTTATAGCACTAGATTCAGTTGTTGTCAATCGTCTCTCACATCCTAGACTTCCTTCCAGATAGCTTCGTAGGGTGGGTGAAGTCCGCTTGAGGAGGAAACCCACCGTCTCTGCTAAATAGCGGTGGGTTACATTTCATTCCACCCACCCTGCAGTTGCTCCTGGGGAGGGGTTTGTCAAGGTATGCCGATTGTATTTTGAGAAGTGCGTTACCAGATTTCGATGTGAGCGCCGGGGTATTCTTCCAGAAGCAGCCTCTTGACATTGCTGCGGGTGTCCTGGTCTTGTATGGTCTCTATTTCTGACACCGGCGGCGTGCTCCCTCCTCCGCGGATGTGCTTCCTGATCAGGAAACCGGGGACCTGGATGTATCCCCAGGCCGCCGCGCCGCAACAGGAAGCGTCGATACAGGCCTGCCCCGTGACGTAGATGAGGTCTCGTCCGTTATAACTCAACGTGTGTTCTTCACGGGGGATGTAGTAACCGGATATCGAGCGTACTTCTTCCCCCAGTTTGGGGTGTGTGTATTCTATGGTCATGCTCTGCTCTCCTATCAAGACAAATTCTACGGGCGGGCGCCGTCTGTGTCAATTCCTTCGGCGATTCTCTATTCTCCTATTGCATTGGGGAACCACGAAGTATGAAGATCGTCAAGCTTAGACACGTTCCTCTCTAGTGCTTCGTAACATGAGACCTTTCTCCTTCTCTTCAGGAAGGGTCAGGGTGACAACGTCCGTAGGTGTCATTCTGATTCGCCGCAGGCGAGCGTGGCAATCCCGGGGCAGTGGGGCACCACCCCGCGAGATTGCTTCTCCCGCCTCAGGCGGGCGGATCGCAAAGACAGAAAAACCTGTACTCACTCGAGTCAGGGGTGTCTTCGTGAGGAGAACGCGAGACAACAAAGGGGATTGAAATAAAGAGGGTCTTGCCACCCGGGCGTGCAGTCTCGGGATTGGCCCTCAAGGCTCGACACCAGAGGCCGATCACGCCTCTTTCTTCAGCCGCGTCACTACTTGACTGAGAGGGATCTCCACCTGCTCTCCCAGGGCCATATTCCTTAGTACCGCCACGCCCTTCTTCAGTTCATTCTCTCCGATGATCAGCGTCTGAGGCAAAGCCAGGGAATTTGCCTGCTTCAGCTGAGATTTCAGGCTCTTGTCTCCCAAGGCCATGGTAGCCCCAATGCCAGCCCGGCGCAGCTTCGCGGCCAGTTTTATGGCTTCCTTCTTGGCCTTTTCGCCAAGATAGGCAATGTAGACCTCTGGGCCAGGGATAGGCGGCAGCTCGATGCCCTGCTGGCGCAGGTTAAGGATAATCCGTTCCAGGCCGGTAGCAAATCCGATGGCTGGGGCAGGTGTTCCGCCCAACTGCTCGATGAGGCCGTCGTAGCGCCCTCCACCCCCCAGCGCGCTTTGCGCGCCCCCCTCCCGGGGTTGAATCTCGAAAACGGCCCTGGTGTAGTAGTCCAGGCCACGCACGAGGTAAGGATTCAACTCGTAGGGTATTTCCAGACCGTCAAGATAGCCTTTCAAAGCATCGAAGTGCCGGGCGCACTGCTGGCAGAGATGCTCCGCGATTCTAGGGGCACCTTTGACGATCTCCTGGCAAGAAGGCTTCTTGCAGTCCAGAAGGCGCAAGGGGTTTTGCCGTAGCCTCCTCCCGCAGTCTGGACACAAAGCCTGGGCATGGCCAGAATAGTATTGCCTCAGCTTCTCCAGGTAATCAGGCCGGCAAACCTTGCAACCGATGCTGTTAAGCTGAAGCGTCAATCCTTTCAGCCCCAGCGAGGCATAGAATTCCCAGGCCATGCTGATAACCTCTGCATCCAGTGCCGGGTCAGCGTCGCCTATGGCTTCCACCCCAAACTGGCGGTGCTGCCGGTATCTGCCCGCCTGAGGCCTTTCATAGCGAAAGATGGGGCCGATGTAGTAGAGCCTGACTGGTTGAGGAAGGTTGTGCATGCCATGTTCGATATAGGCACGGCAGACCGGCGCCGTTCCCTCGGGGCGCAAGGTCATGCTGTCGCCACCCTGATCCTCGAAGGTATACATCTGCTTCTCTACGATGTCTGTCCCTTCGCCAACACTGCGTCTGAACAGGCTTGTCTGCTCAAAAACCGGGGTATCGATGCGCTTATAGCCGTAAAGCTGACAAATCTTCTCAGCCTTCTCCTCTACAAACCTCCAGTAAGCCTGATCGTGGGGTAAAATATCTTGTGTGCCTCGTGGAGCCTGGTACACTGTTTGTCTCCTTGCGTTTGCTAGGATACCTTTGTGGACTGGCTAAAGTCAAGGTAAGCCTTGGCTGAGGTAGCACAAACTCCGTGTGCAAGAAAGAGGGGTGTCCTTCCAGGAGGGTACAGAATGAATAGCATAGTATCGCGCAGTAGACTGAGTTCTTCCACAGAGGAGACAAGGCAGACTGTAAGGCTGTGGCAAGGATACCGTGCTAGGCAACCTCGGTCAGGAATTCCAGCACGGCCTGGTTGAACTTGTCTGGAATCTCCGTGTTGAACCCGTGTCCTCCTCCGTAGAGTACGACCAGCTTCGCCTTAGGGATGCTCGTGGCCAGCTCTTCGGACAGCGAGAAGGGCACCAGAATATCGTCCTTGCCAGCCAGTACCAGCGCCGGCGCCGTTATCCGGCCGAGGCGACCCCGGGCATCATGTTCGACGCAGGCCATCAACTGGCGAACGAGGGCATAAGCTGGCGTTGTGGAATGGGGTGTCGCTATCATGTTCACCGCTATTTGCACCATCTCCGGGTCTTCGAAGAGCCTGTCCGTGAAGATGAAAGGCAACATAAGCTGGAAGAATGTCTTCTGACTGATGCCTCTTATAGCTGCGGCAGCCCATGTGGTCAGGACATGTGCTTCTATCAGATAAGGCCCTGCACTGGTTGATACCAGTATGAGGCTCTTGACGCGCCCAGGATGTCTGATGGCAAGCTCCTGAGCAATGTATCCTCCCATGGACACGCCCAATACGTGGGCCTGGTCAATGCCGAGCACGTCCATAAGGCCAAGGGTGTCGCCAGACATCATTCGGATGGAGTAAGGCATGTCCGGAGCATCGGTACGACCCGCGCCACGGTTGTCAAACGTTACAACCGAGTACTTCTTTGAGAACTCCGGGGTCTGGAGTGCCCATTCACTCAGGTCACTTCCCAGCCCTGCTACAAGGACAAGCGGTTCACCGTGACCATGGACCTCGTAGTACATGTTGAGGTCACCAACCATCACTTGCGGGATGGCTGCACCTCCCACGGACTATAGAACGATTTCATGCCATCTGGCTCTGGCATAGACCCAAAGATACTCGGGGCAGATTCCCGATGAAATCATACCACACCGACGCCGGCTTGGTTACCCCACCACAATCCATTGTTTCTGTACGAGTTCGACTGTACGCAGCAGTATCGGCGTGCCCAGCAATGATGGTTCTGTAGGTCAGGTATGTAGTCCGGAGGCTTGGGGCACTGGCGAAAGTGTTGTTCTTCCAAGGGGGATTGGAAGCCGGCCGATTGTGGGGGGTTTCGGGTACTGTTATAATGGGGCCGGGATGAAGCAGAAGCGCAAACGCAAGACTCTCTCTGTCGGCGAACCTGATACAGAGCCGTGCAGATTGTGCAGTGAGAAGGCTGACACGGTGAGATGTCCAGATGGAGTCAGGCAGGCCCTGGTGGGGGAAGAGCCGCCAGGTCACTACTTGGGGCTCTCCGAAGAGACACTCCGTCTCCTGTTTGACAACGTCGATGTGGAGGTCGCGCTAGCAGATCGGGAGGGCATAGTCATCTACGTCAACCCGATGGTAGAGAAACAGTTCGGTTACAAACGGGAAGAGATTATCGGCAGAAACTTCACTGAATTCGATCTGGATGCCACGCCAGGCGGCACTCAGAAGCTAATCAAACTTCATAGGCGCACGATAGAGGAGTCTGGCCACACTTCTCTAGAAACCGAATTCAAACACAAAAGTGGGCGAAGTGTCCCCGTTCACATCCGTGGTGGGGTTATAGTAAGGGATGGACAAGTTCGTGGCGTCATCAGCTTCATAGAAGATGTTACTGAACGCAGGCAGTGGGAAGAGCGGCTGGCGCGTCTCTATGACCAGGAAAAAGAGCTACGCCAGGTTATCCAGACAGAGTTGAACAGACGGGTCGAGTTTACACGGATGCTAGCACATGAGCTCAAAACACCCCTCAGCTCAATACTGTCTTCAGTCGAGTATCTTGTCGAGGAGCCGCGCGATGAGCGCTGGCTGGACATCATCAGGACTATCAATGCTGGGGCTTCGGCCCTCAGGGCCAGGATGGATGAGCTTCTTGATCTGGCGAAGGGTGAGGTAGGAATACTTGAGGTGCAGACCAAGCCGGTCGATTTACTACAGATGCTTCGTGAGGAGGCGGGCAACGTAGCGCCTATAGCCAGAAGCCACGGCCAGTCGCTCCAGTTGGAATTACCCCCCTCGCTTCCTTTAGTTCAAGCCGACCTGGGCCGCATTCGGCAGGTGGTGGCTAACCTCCTGGATAATGCCCTGAAGTTCACCCCCAAGGGGGGTAAGATCAAGCTAAGGGCCTATTCCAGGGACATCCATCTGGTGATAGAAGTCCAGGATACTGGTCCCGGAATATCAGAGGCAGATCAAAGTCGGTTGTTCGAGCCATACCAGCGATTGGCGAAGGACAAAGGGAGAGTATCAGGGCTGGGTCTAGGGCTGGCTTTGTCCAAGAGACTGGTGGAACTTCATGGCGGTCAGATATGGGTCAGGAGCTACTCTGGTGGGGGAGCCGTGTTCGGTTTCTCGCTCCCCTTGGCAATCCCCTTTGAGCGAGGGGCCGATTCAAGAATGACAAATAGACTGTGGAAGGTGCTCATCATCGAGGATAACCAGGCAATTGTGGATTCTGTGGCGATAGCCTTTCAGAAGCACTGGCCAACGGTAGAGCTGCTGTCAGCCAGGATGGGTGGGGAAGGAATTGAACTCGTTGAAGACGGGCACTTTGATGCCGTTATTCTTGACCTTGGTCTCCCGGATATGGATGGCTTGGATGTGCTGAGACAGACCCGTCTTTTCTCCCAGATCCCGATCCTGGTGCTCTCGGTGCGGGAGGAAGAGGGTGATATCGCCCGGGCGCTGGGCTGGGGGGCAGATGACTACCTTACCAAGCCATTCAAGAACAAGGAACTGGTGGCCAGATTACAGGCGCGGGTGCGGCAGCGGACCTTTCCTGTAGAAGAGGGGCTGTTAGTCTGTGGGGCCTTGCGCCTTGACCCCATCACCTTTCAACTCTGCCATGGCACCAGAGAGGTAAGCTTGACCACTGTGGAGGGACACATACTCCAATGTCTGATGAGAAATGCGGGGCAACCGGTTCCCTATACACGCATCGCCGAGGAAGTGTGGGGTGAAGAGTACCCTGGGTCTGTGGTTGCCCTGAGAAGCCATGTAAGGCGACTGAGGGGCAAGCTGGAGATAGACAGGAATCATCCCAGGCTCATTTTGACTAAGGCTGGGGTTGGGTACCTGTTGGCCAATTGGGAATAGCTCCTAGCCACGGGGATGTTCCCCAACCATTGCCGGAGAATGGGCTGTTTGCCCCCCATGAAGGCTACCCAGCGATGGTTCTCGAAAAGTGAGTTGCCCCAGAAATCAGTCTAACGGCGATAAATTCTGTTACGTCCAGAAGTGGCCTACACCAGATCAAGCTAGGCCTTTGTGGGGATCAGCAATCACTGAATTGCCACTACGCCACATGCCAGAACAGGCACGGCTATTGATGACCTGAGGACTACTGATCGAGTTCGGCACCCAATATCCGAAGAAATGACGCCAATCCATATCATTGCCCTCCTCTGCACCGGGTTAGTACAGGGTCTAATCAGCGGCACATTGGGAGCGGGTGGGGGCTGGCTGATGACCCCCGTACAATACTGGGTGTATAAGGAAATGGGCATCCCTTCAGACATCGCCATCAGGATGGCCTTCGCCACTGGTTTGTTCGTAATGCTTCCAGTATGCGCAGCCAGCGCCTGGGGTCACAGTAGAAGGCAGGCGGTTTGGTGGAAACCAGCGTTGGCCTTGGGCGGTTTTGGCCTTCTGGGAGCTTTTGGCGGGGCCACCTTAGCCAGCCACATTTCCGCAACTCCACTGAAGATAATCTTTGGGGTAACTGTTCTCGCCGTAGCCGTCGGGATGGTGACCGCCAATGTGCATGTGGCTAACAGGGAACCGAAGGTCAACTTCTGGTTATGGGGCATATGGGCTCTTCCCCTCAGCTTCATGGCAGGACTCACAGGAGTTGGCGGTGGTGTGTTCATGGTGCCCTTGATGGTTTTGGTTTTGGGCTTTCGGATGCACGTGGCAGTGGGAACATCAGTGGCCGCCATTTCCATGATCAGTGTTGGTGGGATTGCAGGCTACATCGTCAACGGTGTCAGCGTTGCTGGAATACCTTCACCCTCCATCGGATATGTGTACATTTGGCCCTGGCTATGCCTGGCAGCGACCGGCTTCGTCATGGCCCAGGTGGGTGTACGTATAGCGCATAGCCTTCCATCCAAACAGTTAGCCTGGATATTCAGCATCCTGGCACTATACATCGGACTGAGGATGATAGGCGTCTTCGAATGGGTCGGCTGGCCGCCATAACTTGTCAGCAATGGGGAAATAACGGCCGGCCATTTGTCATATTCATGTCACACTGTTGTCACCTTTTCGTCATCTCTGTATGCTAATGTGAGTGTGAGCTGATTGTAATACATACTGCAAGCGAAGGTGCGGCAGCACAGCCGCCAATCCAATAATCAGTAGAAGGAGGGCTATCGAGACATGAGATTCGACGGAAAGGTAGCCATAGTTACTGGCAGTAGCCGGGGAATAGGCAAAGGCCTGGCTATTGCCTTCGCCAGAGAGGGGGCCAATGTGGTGCTGGCGGCCCGCAGTCTGGGTAAGCCGATGTATCGAGAGGGCACCTTGAAGGATACTGAAAAGGAGATCCGTGGCCTGGGAGCAGGGGGACGTGTGCTGGCCGTCAAGACTGACGTAGGTGTGAGAAGCGAAGCGGAAGCGATGATAGACAAGACCATCAAGGAATTCGGCCGTATAGACATCCTGGTAAACAATGCCTGGCCAGTCGTCTTTAAGGCTGAATTCTTGTACGACCTGGACCCGGAGGTAGCAGAGGGCGAGATAAATGCCTTCAGGGGTGTGCTGAATTGCTGCCGGGCAGTCCTGCCCCAAATGAGAAGCCAGAAGTACGGCAGGATTATTAACATCAGCAGCATGGGTTCCAAACAGAAGGTGCCCTTCTGGCCTGTATATGCCGGATTGAAAGCGGGTGTAGCTCACTTCTCGCGGTCCCTGGCTATGGTGGTGGGGGCGGATGGGATAACAGTCAACTGCGTTGGGCCTGGCTTGACCGATACGGAGAGTTCTTGGGATGCCTTAAAGGGTTTCATTGATTACATGATTTCGCAGCAGCCTATCCAGCGAATGGGAAAGGTAGAAGATGTGGCCAGCGCTGTTCTCTTTCTGGCTTCGGACGAGGCTAGTTTCATCACCGGTCAGGATCTGACAGTGGACGGCGGAAGCGGACCGTATTAAACGGCTTAGACCCGAATTCTGGCTCTTTCGGGGGATCGGCCCTTCTGGCAAAGGGACTTGCCAAATCTAGACAAAGGGGCCAGGGTGAAGCAGAAAGGCGGATTATTATGCGACTCAATCATGTGGCTATAGCCGTAAAAGATGTGGAGCGGTCTCTTGCCTTCTATCGAGACGCACTGGGACTAGCCGTGATCGAAGACGCGGTGATATCGGGACCAGACCTGGATTCGGCCGTTATGGAAAAAGGTGCCAGGCTAAGGATGGTCATGCTTGCGGATGAGGCAGGCACCATGATTGAACTGTTGGGATGGCAGTCGCGACAGGTAAGGGAGAGGCCACCTGAAGACCTGAAGTTTACCTCGACGGGTTTGGTGGAGGTATGCCTGATGGTGTCCGGTCTAAAGAAGCTAGAAGAGGATTTAAAGAGAAAGGGCTTCAAGCTTAGAACCCCTATCTGGAACTTTGGCAATTGTATGTCCAGCTATGATGGCCCAGAGGTAAAGGTGACTCATGTGGTAGATCCTGATGGGGTTCAGGTGGAGCTAATACAGGTTTAGGCTAAGAGAACAAGTTTGCTCGATCTTGCTGCGTTGAGAGCTACTGAGACGGTGCGAATACTGATCTGCACACCCCACGCAGCACTTGAGAAGAGCAATGACGTACCTGGCATGGAGGTGCAAAAATGACTAGCCAATATGACGTCATAGTTGTTGGAGGCGGGCCGGGTGGAGTGACGTGTGCTGCCTTCTTGGTGCACTGGGGGCTTAAGGTTCTTCTGCTGGACAAGAACCAGCGGATTGGTGGCAAGATGATCACCCTGTCCAAGAAGGGCTACACTTATCAGATGGCTCCTATGAACCTAGCTCCCTTGAAGGGACATGGTGTCGAGATTGCCTTCAAAGAGCTGGGGATCGAGTCGGAGTTAAAGACGATACCAGCCAAGACCTCGGTGTCGTTCTATCGGGGTCGATCGGGCAAATGGAATAAGGTTGCCAGAGCGTTCGGACAAGAGGAGGATCCCATTGCACTGTTCCAACAATGGGAACTGGATGAGACGGAGCTGGGGCAAGCTGTGGCGGTGCTGACTGAACTGGCCACAATGCCGCCTGAGAAGATCGATCTGCTGGACGATATTACCTTCGATGAGCTGCTTGCCAGGTATGAGATACCAGCTCCACTGTATAGCCAGTTTGGGCAGATCGCCAATAATATGTGTATTAGTCTCATTGACCTGGCCTCGGCCGGCGAGGCTGTTAGGATGTTCCAAGACGCGACTCGCATAGGCATGGATGGCTGTGGCTACAGTGTTGGTGGACTGGGCCGCCTCTACGAAGTTCTCGGCAATGTGGTCAGAGCCAAGGGCGGCAAAGTGCTTACGCGAACCCGAGTGGAAAGTATCACCGTGTCGGATGATCGGGTTACTGGTGTTACTACCACGGGAGGCGAGTTCAAGGCCCCTATCGTAGTCAGCGATGCTGGTATCCAGCCCACGGTGCTAAAACTGGTGGGAGAACAGCACTTCGACAGGAGCTACGTGAGCTATATCAAGGACCTGGTGCCGGGGATGGGATTCACCGGGGGTAGGTACTTCCTAAGTAGGCCTATTCTTAACGATAATCTATACAGTATATACTCCGACACTGCCTGGCTGAACCTGGAACGCTACCTGAAGATCAAAGCAGGCCAGAAGCCCAAAGACGTAGTCATCTTCGCGACCGTGCCCAGTAACTTCGATCCCAACGCAGCTCCGCCGGGCAAGCAGGTTCTGCTGGTGGGCAGCGTTTGTTCTCCATACCCTGATGAGAAGGAGATGAATGCGGTAAATGCTGCGGCGGAACGGACAATGTTCGAGATTTTCCCAGAGCTGGAGGGGGCCATTGAAGATAAGGAATATCTGGGACCGCATGATGTGTCCAACATTAGCCGCGATCATGTGTTGCCCAACCAGGGTGGTGAGGCCGAAGGCCTGGGCCGAGTGCCTGGCCAATCGGGCTCACGCAAACCATCAGCCAAGTCACCTATTCGGGGGCTATTCTATACCGGCGGCGACACGGCTGGTGGCACGGGCGTCGGCTCTAACGAGGCGGTGAACTCGGGTATGAACGTGGCTCGAATGGTATTACGGTACTTCAGAATGAGGCAGGTCTAGGCGGAAGACTGGGTTGGATCGTGTTGTTGCCCTCGGGGTAGACTGGGCGAAACCAGCGCAGAATACCTTTCTCAGGGTTGAATAAGGCAACAACAGAAACCTCTCCAGGTTGGGGAAACGTAACGTGTGAGCGGGGGCCGAAAAAATGGCTGTGTTTGCAAATTCTGGGTTAGGGCATGTTTGCATCATCGTAAAGGATATGGAAAAGTCGCTGGCTTTCTACCGGGATGCTTTGGGAATGGAGGTGGCTATGGATGTAGAGCTGCCACGCGATGATATACTATCTGGTCCAGACCTAGACATGTGCACCATGGTGCAAGGCAGTGTCCTAAGGCTGGTGATTCTATTTGACGGGAAGACCACGCTAGAGTTGCAAGAGTGGCGACATCCTCCCGTAACTGAGAGCCCTACGGAACATCTGGGTTATAGAACCACGGGCCTCAAGGAAGTAGACTGGATAGTACCTGATTTGGACAAACTGGTGAAGGGCTTGGAGGAAAAGGGCTTCAGGTCTAGAACTCCCATCTGGACTTTCAAGTTCCAGGGGTTGATAGAATCGAGACAGGTTCTCTATTTTGATCCCGATGGAGTAACGGTGCAGTTCACTGAGATGCCACAGGCGTAAGTGGGAACTCGCAAAGATAAGGGCAGAATTTCGCCACCCTACTTGGTAAGCGGCGACACTGATAACAGAGGAATAGGAAGTGGAAACGCTGTTTTCGGAGCCTAACAGCAGTGGTGGCAAGTCTTAGGTTAGATGAGGGGGCATGCAGTGCCCTGCATGATGAGGATGGTGTACAACACGGAGGCTATTATGCCACTTGACCCTCGAGCGAAGGCCTTTCTGGAGCAGATGGCAGCGGCGACCGGGCCGGCGGTGCCTGTGCCAACCCCCGACAACATAGAGGATTTACGTTTGGCGTCAAACCTGATGGTAAGAGAGTGGGCAGGAAGTGGCCCTGCCGTCGCTAAGGTGGAGGATCGGTTGGTACGAGGGCCTGAGTGTCAGATCCCGATACGGATCTACACGCCAAGAGGCAAGGGGCCTTTGCCTGTGCTGGTTTACTTTCACGGCGGCGGCTTTTGGATGGGCAGTTTAGAAACGGAGGACAGTACCTGTCGGTTGCTGGCTAACGCCGTCGGCTGTACGGTGGTTTCGGTTGAATATCGCCTGGCGCCGGAACACAAGTTTCCTGCTGCGGCAGAGGATTGCTATGCCGCCACTAGGTGGGTGGCCGAGAATGCGGACGCTGTCCGTGGTGACCGATCGCGCATCGCCGTGTCAGGCGCTAGTGCCGGGGGCAACATGGCGGCCGTCGTGGCTCTCATGGCCCGAGACCGGGGCACCCCCCGGCTGATATACCAGTTGCTCATGTATCCGGTCACGAACTATGCCTTTGACACTCCGTCGTATCAGGAGAACGCAGAGGGCTATATGCTGACCAAAGACATTATGATGTGGTGCTGGAGTCTTTACCTGCGAACCGAGGCCGACGGCCTTAACCCGTACGCCTCTCCCTTGCGGGCAAAGAACTTGAGCGGTCTGCCTCCGTCAATGGTTATCACTGCTGAATACGATCCGTTGCGAGATGAGGGGGAGGCGTATGCTGCCCGTGTGCGCCAGGCTGGCGTTCCTGTGGTGTGTAAACGCCAAGCTGGCGCGATCCACGGCGGTCTGCCTCCAGCAATGGCTCAGGAGATGACTGGGGAAGCAATCGCCGATCTGCGGTCGGCTTTTTTCCTCGAAAAAGGGCACGAAGATGATGAAGTCTGCTGATATTCAGAGGTCATGAGGCAGGAAGGAAGAGGAAACTCACGTTGAAAGGCAGAAAGGAGGTTGAATATGGTACGTCCCACAAAAAGAGCAGTGACGGTTTTGCTGGCCTTAATCCTGGCAGCCATGCTTCTGCCAGGCTGTGGTGGGAGCGAGGGGAGGGTGACTATTACCATAGGCGAAATCATTGACCTTACGGGGCCTGGATCGCCCGCGCTTCGTAATCTTCACCTCGCTTTGGTGGATGTGATCAGGTACTTCAATGATGAAGGGCTTATCCCTGGGGTGAAGATGAAGCTAGTGACTTACGATGATAGGGCGGATCCAGCCAGGGCCATACCGGGCTATGATTGGTGTAGAGAGCGGGGGGCAAAGGCCGTAGTCACCGTTTATACTCATGTCACCGAGACCCTGAAGCCCTTTGCAGAGAGAGATAAAGTCCCTTTGTTTGCCCATGCCGTCACCATGAGCATGTTAGAGAATCCCAGATGGATATTCTCTCCCAGTCTCCCTTCTGGCCCTGATCTGATGACCTTGTTGAAATGGATCAGCGAACAATGGGACTATGATGCCGAAGGAATTCCCAAGCTTGGCCGGGCGGCTTGGACAGGTGAGCCCACTACCGAAGAGGAGGACAAGGCAATGCGGGCGTATGTACAGGCAAACCCGGGTAGATTTGAGTTGGTCGCCAGCATTTCAATTCCCCAAGGCTCGCTGGTCTGGAGTGCTAGTGAGGTAGCCCGGCTGAAGGAGTGCGACTTCATAGCGACAATGCAGCCGGGAGGCTCCTACTTTATCAAGAAGTTTGAAGACAGTGGATATCATGCAACGTACATCGGTGGGTCTGGCGTAGCTCCCTTCGTGCGTTTTGTGACGGACATGGTTGGCTGGAACGCCGTCGATGGATATCTTAGCACAGCTCCTGCTGGATGGTGGACTCAAACTTCTCCAGTGATTAATCAAGCCAAACAGTTTCTTCAGAGGTACCGCGCTGGACAGGCGGCAGAAATCATGACCTCTGGCAATACCTATCAGGGTGGAATGCAGGCTTCGTATGTTATCCTGGAGATCTTGCGTGATGCGGTTGCGGAGGTGGGAGCTGAAAATATTGATGGTCAGGCCATCTACAATGCAGCGGTGAAGTACAAGACAGAGGGCACTATATGGGAAGGCCGCCCGCAGTGGAGTCTCACCGAGACTCAGCGGTACCTCGTTCGTGCTGTGGGGGTATATGAATGGCGCGCTGCAGAGAGAGACCTAGTAAGGGTTGCCAATTGGCAGACTCTCATCGAGCGGCCTTAGGCTTGCAAAGGATATGGCTGCCTCAGAGGTTGCAGGACTTGCGTTTCCTCTTGGCGTGCCTTGAATCAGTGCCAAATAGGGATGGAGGTGATTTATGACGCGTTTGCTTGAAGGTCGCACAGCGCTGGTCACGGGCGGTAGTCAAGGAATCGGCTTTGGGTGTGCAAAGAGGCTTCTAGAACATGGAGCACGAGTTACTATCGTAGCACGCACCGTCTCGAAGCTCGAAGAGGCGACACAGATGCTCCGTGCTGAGGTTCCTGGGGCGCGCATCGATTCTAGAGAGTGTGACGTTATGGTTGAGACAGATGTCGCAGCTGCTGTAGCGGCGGCTGCGGACGATAGTGGCCGTTTGGATATCGCTGTGTCCAATGCCGGTAGTGCTTCGCCAGGCCCGATACTACGGCTCACTGACGATGACTGGAACTTCGCATGCCGGATAAACATCGTGGCTAATGCCTTTGTCATCAAACACGCGGGACTCGCCATGAGGGAGCGTGGCGGCAGTATTATCACCATCTCATCCGTTGCGGGCTTCATGGTTGCGAAGTGGCTGACCACCTACAGCACAACCAAGGCTGCCGTGGAGATGTTGACCCAGTGTGCTGCTCTGGAGTTAGCTCCTTTCCAGATCCGAGTCAACTGTATCCGGCCAGGTTATGTGCCAACTCCTGGGACCGAACTGGGTTTCTCAGACGCACTGAAGCAGCGCTGCATTCTGGACACGCCTCTTGGTAGACCAGGAAGGCCCGAGGATATCGGAGATGCTGTGGTCTTTCTGGCAAGTGACCTGAGCCGCTGGCTGACCGGACAGGTATTCGGCGTAGATGGCGGCATGGGAGTCAAGTTAAATGAGGACTTTGAAGACCTGGCGCGTCTTATCTATGGCAATGAAGTCATGGACGATTGCATGGGTCTTAAGCGCAAGTGAATAACGGTGCAGGCGCCAAACTAAACCGAAGCAGAAAGAAAGGGGGTATGAAATGATAGACTTCACACTCACTGAGGAGCAGGTGGCGATGCAGAAGATGGCCCGTGACTTCGCCCAAAAAGAGATCAAGCCCGTCGCTATGGCCATGGAGAAGATCGCGGATCCGAAAGAGGCTTTTCCGGTAGACCTTTTCAAGAAAAGTTTTGCCCTGGGCTTCCATAAGACGTGCATCCCCGTCAAATACGGCGGTCTGGGGTTGGACTGCCTCACCCACGTGATTATGTGGGAGGAACTGGCTGCTGCTGATGCCGGATTTTGCGTAAGTCTGGAGGGTCATGTTACGACTCTGGCCTTTATGACAAATGCAGCTACAGAAGAGCAACGGGAGATCTGGCTTCGGGCGGTAACGGAGGGAGAGGGCGGCCTTGTTGCTGTGGCTACCACCGAGCCCAACGTGGGACCAGGCTGGCCGATCGATGATCCCTTAACTTACGCCTTCGAGACTACGGCACGGCTTAAAGGCGACGAATGGATTCTCAATGGCAGCAAGACTTTCTGCACCAACGGTGGCACACCCCTCACCAAGTGGTACGTGATCGAAGCCCGAGCTGACATGACCAAGACTGGTGTTGACAGCAGCGGCGACTTTCTGGTCTGGCCGGATACTCCGGGACTCACTGTTGGCAAGTCAGCGGACAAGATGGGCCAGCGGCTCTCCTATAATGCTGAACTCTTCCTTGATGACCTCAGAGTGCCCCAGAGCCACCTCGTAGGAGGGAAAATCGGAACAAGCGATCGCGCCGTGTCGGCTAGCAGACTGACAACGCTGGATCCGTGGTGTACTATAGGGGGGTTGTGCATCGGGCTAGCGCGCTCTGCTTACGAGGAAGCCCTCGACTACGCTAAGAGACGCATGATACTCGGTCGGCCCGCTATTCAGTTCCAATTGGTGGGCGCTAAGCTGGCTGACATGTTCATCCAGATTGAGGCCGCACGAGCTCTAGCTTGGAAGGCTGCCCATTACTCTGACACCAACCCGGCGTCCGACCTTAAGCTGACATGGGGAACCAAGGTGATGTGCTCCGATACCGCCGTCAAGGTGACCGACGAGGCTGTCCAGGTCTTTGGGGGCATTGGTTATACGAAGGAATGCCTGGTCGAAAAACTCTACCGTGACGCCAAGGTTACCCAAATCTACGAGGTTACCAACGAGCTATGCCGTATAGGTATATCCCACTTTCTGGAATGGGGCGTTTAATCGTCAATGACTTAAGACGCTCGGGCTGACTCCGTTTGGCAGAGGTGCAATATGGCCCCAGTCTTGTTGCAACTGCCGTCTGCTAGGGGCATCGGGCGGAGTGAGCATAGGGCATGGGTCAAACGAAGCACCAATGGGATGTCCTCTGCTGAAATAGCCGCGCTGGTGGATAACAAAGGATGAAGGATGATGGAATAGCGGTCAAGAGGACATCAAGCCCAGAACCTCAGCGATTAAAGGAGACTAGAGCATGACCGACAGCAGGAACGACACGCGGTTTGAGAGGGAACAGGTAGTACAAACCACCTGTTCCAGCCATTGCGGGGGAGTGTGTTTACTGAGGGTTCACGTGAAGGATGGTGTTATCACCAGAATAGAGACCGACGATGGGGAAGAGCCCCAGTTGAGGGGCTGTCTGAGAGGGCGGGCCTATCGACAGAGGATATATGATCCGGGTCGGATTTTGCACCCGCTGAAGAGGGTGGGTGCCAGAGGAGAAGGTAGGTTTGAACAGATCTCATGGGATGAAGCTTTGGACACAGTAGCCGGCGAGCTAAAAAGAGTCAGGGACACCCATGGCCCAGCATCTATCCTTATGGTACAAATGCCCGGTGACACTGCTTCCTTGACTGGTTGGGGGGCATTGGAGAGGCTACTGAACATGGCGGGTGGCTTCACCATGTACTGGGGCGCGGCATCCTTCAACGCGGCCATTTATTCTGCTGTATTCACCTATGGGACTCTCGATACCCAAAACACCTCGGATGATTTCCTTAACTCCAGGCTCATTATTCTGTGGGGTACTAATCCAGCAGACACGATCTGCGGTACCAACACCTGTTGGTACCTGGCCCGGGCTAGAGAATCAGGAGCCAGAATCGTGGCGGTCGATCCAAGGTTAACAGACACAGCAGCTACTCTGGCAGATGAATGGATACCGATCAGGCCTGGCACTGATGCCGCAATGATGATGGCAATGGCATACGTGATGATCAAGGAAAACCTCCACAACGAGAAGTTTCTGGAGACATACACTGTTGGTTTTGGCCGGTATAGAGACTATGTGGTGGGTGTGGAAGACGGGGTGCCCAAGACACCAGCGTGGGCGGAAGAGATCACCGGTGTGCCATCAGCCACTATCGGAAGTCTGGCTCGGGAATACGCCACACTTAAGCCGGCAGCACTTCTAGCCAGTAATGCCCCCGGTCGCACGGCCTACGGGGAGCAATACCACCGCGCCGCCATTACGCTTGCGGCCATGACTGGTAACGTCGGCATCCACGGTGGGAACGCGGCAGCGATGTTTCAGGGCGGGCCAGTCTCAGGATTCCCGTATCTCTTGCCTCCTGTGTTATCCAGTCTCGAATTGTGGGACTTCATGCCAAATCCCGTTGAGCGGGACATTCCCGGTCGGCCGGAAGGGGTGATGATCGAATTCGCTCTGGGAAGAAAACCCAGAGTGCATGTAGCCAAGATTGCTGATGCCATTCTCACTGGGCAAGATGGAGGGTATTTCACCGACTACAAGCTGCTCTATGTGAAAAAGGCTAATTACCTCAACTCGTTTCCCAATGCCAAGAAGATCGCCAAGGCCTTGCGGTCAGAATCATTGGAGTTCATCGTTGTCGAAGAGCAAGTAATGACAGCAACAGCGAAGTACGCCGATATCGTGCTGCCGGTAAATACGTTCATGGAGAGGGAGGATATGGCCTACGGTCAGGGGTTGGCGTTCATAGGCAAGCAGAATAAGGTGATCGAACCGCTGGGTGAATCGAAGTCACCTCTGCAAATTACTGCCAAACTTGCGGAAAAGATGGGCCTCACTGGCTTCCTAGACAAGAGCGAGGAAGAGTTGCTCAGATACAGGGCCGAGCTAAATTCTATCCCTGACTATGACGTGTGGACGCAGGAGGCAATCCACTGGTTGAATCTTCCAGAACCGCATGTGGCTTTCAAGAGCCAAATAGAGGACCCGGCCAACAACCCATTTCCCACTCCATCCGGGAAGATCGAGATCTACTCGCAGCGAATTGCCGATATCGGTGACCCGCTGTCGCCGCCGATCCCAAAGTATGTTGAAACCTGGGAAAGTCGAAGTGATCCTCTCTTCGAGAAATATCCGCTACAACTCATCAGCACTCATTTCAAGAGACGCACAAACGCTCAGTTTGAGACTGTGCCATGGCTGATGGAGCTTCAGAAACAAGCTGTCTGGATCAACCCCGAAGATGCCCACAGCAGAAATATCCGGGACGGCGAGATGGTCAGAGTCTTCAATGGCAGAGGTGAGATTATCATTCCGGCTAGGGTAACCGAAAGGATCATGCCTGGAGTAGTCGATGTCCCACAAGGCGCGTGGTATGATCCCGATAGCGGTGGGGTAGACAGGGGAGGATGTGCCAATGTCTTAACGAAGGATGAACCTTCACCCGGAGGAGCCTTCGCCTACAATACTGCTTTAGTAGAGGTGGAAAAGATCGCTGGCGACTGATTTGACTGATGAGCATGCGGGTGTATGAAGAGGCTCACGACGAGCTGGAGTCAATGACACGGGTTAAGCAGGGCATTCCTCGCGTCAATGAGCGATAGAAGACATGAAGAGGTGGATCCAGGTGAGCCTGGCCAAGCGATCGAAGGCGAGCCGAGAAGGTATCAGAGATGGTGTTGCCAGGAGTGCAGTGCCACATAGCTGGGATCGGGAGTTGTGCCGGAATCGCCTTGGCCTATCCTAACTGCGCTTGGCCTTCCCAATCCGCCCAGTCATATGTCTGAAAGGCACTCCCTTCTTGCCGACCCCATACGCCCATTCGCACCAGAACCTTCTGCAAATTGTCGGCTTGGTATCATGAATGACGCAAGTATATTTCCCTTGATGAACCTTGTGCAGAAATGGGCAATGGCGCAGAATGTCTCCAGTTTCAGGGTCTATCCAGTCTACCCATACGTCACCATGATCGGCATACCTCGCATATTGCGAGACATAACGGAGGATATCGTGTCGCCCTTGACGCTTCCATCTCCTGTAGTCACTAGGCGTCATGGTGAATCCGGACCCTTCCTTCTTGCAGCACCTGCCGCAGTGGGAGCATATCGGTCTCTTCCGAGGTATCCCAGCCATGGGTTTAGGAACCCCAATCCTTCTGGGATATTGTAGCACAGTAAACTGAGCTTCGGTGCAAACGGATTACTCTTGAAGTCCACTGAAGTATGTGTTGGAACCTGGAGCCAAGAGGGCACTATCTGATAATGGTAGCTATGGACGTTTGCTCGAGCATGCTATTGAGCCTCTCGCTGAGGAATTACTGGTCAGTGGGCTAGCAATGACCGATAAGAAGATTCACTGAAAAGCTCCGACCTGATATATTAGATCATGTAGCTTTGGTTCTAGCATTGAGGTGGCTCGGGGGCAGGTTGAGTTGTAGAAAAAGCAGTTTGCGTGCCCAAGAAAGGCGCCTATCGTCTGATACCCATACGGCCTTGCTCGGCCTATCGGAGGAAGCACAGAGCAAAGTCCGAAAACATGCTGGTGCCTTGACCGCAATGGTAGTATTAAAACTTGGGGAGCAGAAGAGCATGGTACGATCAATCAGGAGATTGTATTGGCGATAGGGAAAGAACAAGCTTACTATAAAGCTGCGCGGCGGGCGGTGACAGCGCTGAATTCCGATGCCAGCTTGAAACAGGTGCTGCACACTATCGTCCGAAACATAGCCAGGGCCATGGAAGCTGGTGTTTCACTTGTATTGCTGGATTCCAGCCGAAAGAAGCTGGCTCATAGCTCGTCGTGGGGGCTGCCTCAGTTCTATTTGCGTAAGGGCGTGCTGGATGCTGACAAAAGCTTATCCGAAGTCCTTACCGGACAGCCAGCGGTCATAGGGGACGTTGGTAGAGACAGCCGTGTGCAGTATCCCGAAATGGCAGCCAAAGCTGGAATCGTCTCCATGTTGGGCATCCCGATAATGTCCAGCGGTTTGGCCGCAGGCAGCATCAGGGTCTACACCAGAGAGCCCCGTGAGTTCACCAATCAGGACATCAGCTTCGTGACCACTATGGCGAACTTGGCTGCCGTAGCTCTTGGCAGCAGTCTACTACGTGAAGAGAAAGAGGAGGCTGAGCCAGGAAGAAGCCAGACGCCAGTCGAGGGAGCGGCGTTACGGAAGGCACGTTCCGTGACCTTCGCGCACCCCAGTGAGGAGGAGTTCGCTCGAATACTGGACTTCTATGACGTAGAGTGGATCTACGAGCCTCGGTCTTTTCCTTTGAGATGGGAAGCCGACAGGATCACTGAGATGTTCACTCCCGACTTCTATCTTCCCGGCCTTGATCTTTATATTGAGCTTACAACCCTTAAGCAGAGTTCAGTCACAAAGAAGAACCGCAAGTTACGCCATCTCCGCCAGCTATACCCTGAAGTCAAGATAATGTTACTTCACAAGAATGAGTATGACCGTCTGCTGGCAAGATATGGTTGTGGCCCACTGGCGCATACTCGAGCTCGTGGTATCAGACGGGTGCTCTATTCCCCGGCTGAAATTGAGGAGAGGGTGAGGGCATTAGCTGGGAGGATTTCCAAGGATTATGCCGGGCGGCGTCCAATCCTGGTGGGAGTGCAGCGAGGCTTCATCTGTTTCATGGCTGACTTGATACGGTATATAACCATTCCCCTTGACGTGGACTTCATAACGATGTCCTACTATAGCGCTAGCGATCACTCTATGTTCAAGTTTACAAAAGATATGGAACTGAACATCGCTGGCAGACACGTCATCGTGGTGGAAGGCATCGTGGACACCGGCATGACACTGAATTCGATCTTGAACCACCTGCGGCCGAGAAGGGCAGCTAGTCTGGCCGTATGCACGCTATTAGATAAGCGAGTGCGCCGCATAGCCGATGTTCCTCTTGAGTATGTGGGTTTCGAAGTAGAAGATGAATTCGTGGTTGGCTATGGACTAGACTACGAAGAGGAGTATCGGAATCTTCCTTTCGTCGGTGTTCTTGAACTCGAAAAGCCCGAATCAGAAGACCGGGCAGGAAGCCACAAAAAATAAATGCCCCAGGTAACCTTCGCACCCCGGATCTCCGACTTGACAGCTTCCTTTTTGTTGGGTCCTACTCAGTTTACCTAGCTACCTTTGGGTAGCCTACTCACTTTTCGGGTGACTTACTCAGTCGCTGTTTCAGTCGTCTTTCGCCACTGCTCCGATTACCTGGAGCACAACTAGTGTGGCATATCCTCGCAGTGTTGTCAAACCGATCTAGGGCCAAAGGGAAAGCAAGAAAGGCATTGGCAGCAGTAAGTTAGGCGTGACACCATGCAAAACCTCGATTTTGCAGGCGTGGTTACCCTCTGTGGCAGAGGGAGAAATGACCAGCAAGTGACCTTCATTGTGTGGGACACCGGAGGCACTTCATCTTACTACCTTAACTACGGTACGCGGAAATACCTACCTCATCCTCTGCAAACTACCATAGTGGAGGTATTTACTTCGCTGCCCGAAAGTGTATGCTGAAGGCAGCCCCGCAAGATCAAAACGGCATGAGGACAGCGGGCTCCCAAGACAAGAAAAGAGGTCTTCTAATGAACACCGAAGTTTCTAAGAGAGGTGATAGAAATGGGTAAGCTAGATGGGAAGGTAGCTTTGATTACTGGTGCTGGATCTGGAATCGGGCAGGCCAGTGCCCTCTTGTTCGCCAAGGAAGGAGCCAAAGTGGCTGTCGCCGATTATGTTCCCAAGGGCGGGCAGGAGACGGTCGCCATGATCAAGAGGGCAAAGGGCGAGGCTATTTTCATCGAGGCTGATGTCTCAAAAGCAGCCGACGTGGAGAAGATGATCAAGAAGACTGTGGATACCTATGGGCGGATAGACATCCTGTACAACAATGCTGGCATAAGTGCCAGGACGCTGGCCTTCACGGCGGACCTCACGGAGGAGGACTGGGACGCCGTCCTCGACACTAACCTGAAGAGTGCCTTTCTCGGTTCAAAGTATGCTATCCCAATCATGATCAAGCAAGGCGGAGGCGTCATCCTCAATACCGCATCGGTTCAGGGCCTGGGCGGTGGACCGCTTGTGTCTCCATACTGCGCTGCTAAGGCAGGGATGATCCTATTGAGTAAGACAATCGCCGCAGAATATGCCAAACAGAACATCCGGATCAACTGTATCTGCCCAGGTATGACCAGGACGGGAATGATGCCAGATGAGATGTTCTCGGGGCTTCAGATGGATTTCATACCCCAAGGAAGACCGGGGGAGCCTGATGAGATCGCCAAAGCCGCCCTCTTTCTAGCGTCAGATGATGCCACGTACATCAATGGGGCCTACTTGGCGGTCGATGGCGGTTGGTCAGCCCAGTTGATAGTCCCTTACAAACAGTCCCCGGTGTCAGGCTGAGCTGAGGTCGATTAGCCAAGAATTTGAGGCTTCTTGGAGGTAGCTAAGGTGAGTTTGGAAAAGTTCGCTCTGGATGGCAAGGTGGCCGTCGTCACTGGTGCAGGCAGGGGCATCGGCAAGGGAATTGCGCTGGCTTTCGCTCGGGCCGGGGCCGACCTGGTGTGCACAGCTCGAACGGTAGGCCAGATAGAGGCTACAGCAGCAGAGATACGCTCCCTGGGGCGGAAGGCGCTAGCGGTACCTTGCGATATGAAGAATAGCCAGCAAATTGACAGCATGGTGAAAAGGGCCAAGGCGGAGTTCGGGCACATCGATATTCTGGTTAACAATGCTGGTCATTCTGGACTATTTACGCCTGCCTTGGAAACCAGCGAGAGTGCCTGGGAGGAGGAGTTGCGAGAGAACCTGACCAGCGTTTTTCTGTGCACCAAAGCTGTGGCCAGAGTGATGATGGAGAGAAAACAGGGTTCAATCGTGAACATCTCAAGCCGGCAAGGCGACATGCCAGCTCCTGGTTCGATCGGCTACGGTGCGGCCAAGGCCGGCGTAAGCTCCATCACCAGGACCTTCGCTTTCGAGTTGGCCCCTTACATCCGGGTGAACGCTATCCAGCCGGGCGGTGTCTGGACGGAGGGAGCCGCCCCGTTTCTCGAGCCAGCCAAGGACGTGATTCTGGGTAACACTCCTCTCAAGCGTTTTGGAACGGTTGAGGATATAGGCCTGCTCGCGCTGTATCTGGTCTCTCCTGCCTCCTCCTGGGTGACCGGCAGAATGTACGAAATAGATGGCGGGCTGGACTTCATCGCCTCGGTGTATGACGGAATTTTCCCCATGCAATAAGAAGTATTACAAAGGAGAAAACATGGCACAATATGAGTTCCAGCCATTGGATCTTCCTATCGAGCAGAAGCTCGAAATCTCCCAGCAGGGGCTATGGGGACTGGTGGCCAGGATAGTGAAGATTGTCGAAGAGAAGTACGGAGACGAGGGCCTCGCGGCTCTATATAATGGACTGAGGGATTGGGAATTGCATAAAATGAGCGTTCCAGCCATGCTTTCGGCTTATGGCATAGAGCCGGGGAAGGCCAGCCCGGCCGAATTCGTGCTTAGGGTGTGCAACCCCTCTGATGATTCGGCCTTCATCCAGAAGGTGAAACCTATCATTGCGGATGCCCCGGACAAGAACCGGGTGCTCTACAAGATACGCTCCTGCAGCGTGGCGGATTCAGTTGCCAGGGAATGCCCGAAGGCGTGCCGAATAATAGCCAATGCGTGCCTTGAGGGGCAGGCCAGGGTAGCCAACCCCCACTTGAAGATAACGGCAGACAAATTCCTTTCAGAGGGCGGGGACGCCTGCGAGATCTACGTGGAGAGAATCAACGACTAACTGAGATAGTGTTAGTTACGACTGAAAAGTGAACTGTTTATGCTTCAAAAGTGAACCGTTTACGGTTGAAAAGTGAACTCCAATGGTTACATTCCTCCATCAAGGAGGGGTGTAATGGATCAGATACACAAGCGGT
>VGOE01000034.1 GCA_016876035.1 Chloroflexota bacterium | reverse complement strand
CCACATGAAAACCCCGCGGCGGGTCGTCTGTGGCTTGCTCTGGACACAAAGAGCGGCACGAGAGGTGGCAAAACTGCTCTCGCACCCCCCCCGACCTGTACCACTCACGGATTATGGTGCCTTGTGCGGTGTCCAGGACATACTATACAGTTTTCAGGGAGGTCTTGTGAATAGGTGTGTAAATGTCAGGCAACAGCAAGTACCTCCTCCCTTTTGATTTCTGTTCCTTCCCGAGCTTCTCCGACGCCAAATCCCAGATAGACTTGCATCAGCTTTTCCCATGCGTACGGCCCCCGAAATTTTCGCTACGCTCAGCAATGATAGGCCTATTTTGTCACCCTGATCCGCCGCAGAGTTTGTGAAGAAATGCGGGCCGTAGCTTCGGCCCTTCACGATTTCCAGCTTTGAAGGGGCAATAAATTCACAGCCTCGCAGGCGGAGAAGGGTCTTTGTCTCACCGACGTAACGTGAATTGTTGCAGCCAAGCACTAGCTAGAGCCAGTCTGCTCCCCGCTCTTTCCCATGAGGTAATCTATCATTGGTTGGGTGACCAGTGGCACTACGTCACCGATCATATGAGGCATGAGCTTACCCATGACCTTGGGCATTAGCTCAGGCATTTGCTCTGCCATGTAGTCAGGCATGGGGATACGCTCGGCTACCCGCTTCAACATCACTGGCATCACCTTGGGCATCATCATCGGCAGCAGCCTGGGGAACAGGATAGGGAACACAGGCCGCATCAGTTCCAGCGTTCCTGGAATCTTGCCCATCACCCGCATCATCCGCCCCATGCCGAAGGGCATGGCATCAATCATTTCCGGCCACATGGTGCCCATCAGGTCGGCAAAACCCCGCGGGCTCATGAGGGCGATCATGCTCTCGAAGACCGCCCATTGCCTCTGCACCTCGGGGTTGGGGTCGGGAAAATCGTAGCCAAGAGCAGAGGCAGCAAAATGCGCCAGATCCACCACCTCGATGGGCATCTGTTTCTTGTTGGCGGTCACCCGAAACTGGAACTGGCAGCAAGGACAAAGAGATACCACCGCATGAGCACCAACTTCCGCTGCTTCATCCAGTCGCATCTTACCTATCTCCGCCGCCACCGGCGGCTCCTTGATTAGTGTGAGAACGCTTCCGCAGCAGTGCGCTTCTTCGCGGTTGAGCTTCATCTCCACCAGTTTGACATTGGGTATGGCTTGCAGTACCTGGCGCGGCGGCTCGTAGACACGGGATACGCGGCCGATATGGCATGAGTCATGCCAGGTCACCGTCACCGGCTGGCCATCCCGCTTGGGGAAAGTGAACTCGCCGGCCTTGATTTTCTCAGCGATCACCTCGCTGTAGTGCCTCGCCTTGATGCCGTAGTCGATGCCCAGTTTCTTCGCCCAGTCGGGGTACACCTGCCGCCACATCATGTCACACGCTGGACAGGATGCGATAACCGTGTCAGCCCCCACCTCCTTGACCACCCCAATGTTGCGCCGCAGTATCTCCTCAAATACATCCCATCGGCCGGCCACCAGCATGGGAATCCCACAGCAGCTTTCTTTCGGGCCCAGGTAGGTGAAGTCCACACCCGCCTTATCCAGCAGTCGGACGCTGGCCATGCTGATGTCGTTTTCTACGTAGCTGGCGGTACAGCCGGCGAAATAGACTGCTCTGGCTTGACGGGATGGCCCGTGCTTCTCCATTAGATCCAGAGGAAACCAGGCAGCGCGATCCTTACGATAGCCGGCCCAGATATTGCCCTCTTTCCGGGTGGCTGACGCCATCATCTCGAAGGGTGGGAATGTCATCTTCCCTCTATCATGAACAAGCAGGCCTCGTAGCTTCGTCCAGGATGGTTCGATAGGCAGCGAAGCAGAACAGCGCAGATTGCACAGCTCACATGTCGTGCAGACGAGCATGGTGTCTACCATGAACTGGTCCCACTCCTCGCGGCCTTCCATATATTCTCGCAGCCAGTACCATTTGCCTCGAGGGCTCTGACTTTCCCAGCCTCGGCCGTAGAACTGGTCGCACTCCTCAACGCAATAGCCGCACTGCGAACAGGCATAGGCATACCAGGCCACGTCCGCGGGAATGCCACGCCTAGATACTGAGGGCCTTTCGCTGACTTCGACGACTACGCGGTTGGCCAAGGGCCGGGTAAAAGGTTCCAAGGTGCTGGCGATATTGATCATGGTGCCCATCATGCCGTTGTGGATGACCTTTCCTGGATTCAGGATGCTATGCGGGTCTGTGGTAGCTTTGAATTTTCTCAATGTGGCCACCTTTTCCTTCCCCAGTACCTCCCTCGCTTTGCTGGCGAAGTAAAGGCCAGTGGCGAAGGGCCGCCCACCGTGCTTCTCAGCGATCTTCATTATGGTCAGCGTCAGCGTGAACACCAAATTGTAGCTGAATCGGCGCTGGTCGCTGGGGATGAATCCCAGGATGACCACCTCTGGCTGACCGTTGGCGCCCTCGCGAAGGACCACGCCCTCCTTCACAATGGGCTGGTTCACCCGCTGTTCTATATCTGTCATGGCGTCGCCCAGTTTGGAAAGGGGTATTACTACCTCGGCCGGCACCAGGCTGGGCCCCAGGCGCTTCACGATCATGAGCTTGAAACGGTTTTCCCATTCATGCTGAGCGATCTCGCTGCTCAGAATCTCGGCCTGGCAAGACTGGAGCATGGTTTGTAGCATGCCTACCACAGTCTGGCGATCTCTAGCTCGGAAGGCCAGGGTGATGATGTAGGCTTTCGGCAGCACCACGCGTTCCTCGTCGGGATGGCTGTGGTGCTCCCGCAGCGGAGCCCTGTTCTTCATTTCTGCCATGTAAGGGTTAATGAAGACGAGCGACCAGATCGGCAGTTTATTATCAACGATAATTTGCACAAGGCGCTGTAGATTGTGAGCGTCCGGACAGGCGATAGCCACTACATCCAGCTTCTCCAGAGGCTGGACACGGAGCGTCACTTCGCTGATCAATCCGGTGATGCCCTCGGCATCTGCGATGATGTCGAGATCCTGACCGCTGAACTCCTTCGCGTTGCCGTCGGCCGTTACTGCGCGGGCGCTGACCACATTGCCGCGGAACCATCCCGACTCATAGGAGCCAATGCCCGCCCCACCCTGTGCCAGCCACCCGCCCACGCTGGATGAAGGGTAGCTGGTGGGGTAGAGGCGCAACATTAGGCCGCATTTGGCCAGCTCTCTATCCAATTTCTCCCAGATAATACCTGATTGCACCGTGGCTGTCTTTGCCTCAGCATCAATGCGGAGGACCTTATTCATGTGGTAGAAGTCCACCACTATACCCCTTCTTACAGGGATAGCACCGCCGTAACCGGATGTGGCCCTGCCCCGAGGCGTGAGCGGTATCCTGTTCTGGACTGCCCATCGCACTAGCTCCACCAACTCCTCCTCGGACTGTGGCTGGACGACAGCGTCAGGAGTGGTGTTCCTAATGAGAGGTTTGATGAGCTTCGGGATCTCGGCGATATCGTGGCCGTAGAGTTTCCGTTCCATCTTACGGAAGGAAACGCTACCCCCAAATTTCCTTTCAAGATAGGAGGGGTGGCCCATAGTCGTGTTGCCCATAGATAACCTCCCTCTATCTCAGACCCTGAGAGGCGGCTTCATTCGCTGCTGCATCTGTTTTTGTGTATTAGATTAGGCTCACGGCCTCTATCAGACTACTTTCAGCCGAAGCGAATTCCGCTGCGCACCCTGTCTATCCAGCTCTCGGGCAATTCTACCTTCTTCACATCGGTGCTGTTGCATGTTGGGCACTTCAGATCGGAGTCCTTCCCTAGGCCACAAGACTGCTCTTCCCTGAAGGTCGCCCAGCATCTCTGACACTGGTATCCTTGCACTGACATTTCCGTTCTCCTTCCCTACGGCACCAGCCGTTCTCCCTTCTTCACATATCTCATGATCTCAGAGCATTTCCCTGAGGTCATGGCCTCTTTGAAGTTCCTCTGCAATCACCTGGCGCACCATATCGCACGCTGCTGCTATCTTGGGAGTGGTCAGACTGTAGTAGATAATGTTGCCCTGCCGCTGCGGGTTAACCACACCGGCCTTCCGCAGCACCGCGAGGTGCTGTGAGGTATTTGACTGCTTCAGCCCGAGCCTCTCTGCCAGCTCCGTGACAGACTTTGCCCCCTCCTTCAATTCATGGATCATCATCAGCCGGTTGGGATCGGCTAGTGATTTGCACACTTCGGACTGGCGTCGGAAGATCTCTGTTATCTTTTTCTTATCGGTGCTTCTGGCCAACTCTTCGATCATGGTATAAACTATATTAGTATATTATTATTTACGCATATTTTAACATATTTGATGACCATTGTCAACGACTGTAGCTAGGCCCCTGTCTGTTGTCCTTGCTCTTGCATTCCCACTCGAGACGGCCTGTGCCGTTCGCCGGTTCACCCAGACGCGTGATTATTGGGATATGCTAACGCTACAGCATTTTGCGGCTGTCTAAGTGGACACGCGTGGCTTGCAATCTCAGGTAAGGATCAGGCTTTGTAGTGCGCTTGCTTGGAGCATCTGTCGGGGCAGCGAGTGTACCAGCAATAGCGTAATATGAAGTGTGTAGATTTGCAGAGAAGAAAGAGGTGGTGTCCATTTACAGGGGAATGTTGAAACTACGATTTGACTGGGTCTATACTCATGATTGTCAAAGGTAGACCAGCAGTTGCAAAACACCCGGTTACTTGTGTAGCTCTTGGAAGGGCGCTAGACAAGTCAAAGAGGCCGTCGGGGATAGGGCCTATCGAACGATAATCTCGCTCTGTGATAGAAAGAGGGAGTGGCGGGTTCAGAGCTTGAAGCTAAGATCGGGGACCTTTTGAAATTAAACAGCCTCATCTGAAAAGGAGGGAAGGATGAGCCAGGAGAGTGCGCCCAAGAAGTATGGGTGGGGAGGCTGGAAGATGCCCATCTTCCACCGAAACGATCCCGACTATTGCGAGTACGGGTGCCCTATTTGCACCGGAGCAAGAAGAGGCAGCCGGCTGTATAAGGCCTTGCTAAGGATTGAGACAGTTATAACCTTCGGCGGCTGCTTCTGGTGCCGGGCAAGGACGAAAAAGTACGGGGTCAAGCCTGGTGAGCCCCGAAAGAAGGTCGAAGCAGAAACCCCTTCGTAACGGATAAAATCGATCACCTTCATCGGTTTCTTGTTGACAAAAGGGCAAGCCCATTGCTTGCAATCTACATGGGATATCTTTCAGTTGTGCCTGTGGGTGTCTTCGGCATAAGCCTGTGATCCTCCCTCTTTGAGCAGTGCAACTTAAGCTTCGAGAAGTTAGAACTCAACCAACGGTACACCAAGGCCGGCAGGGAATCCTTTTGACTGACCCCCTGGGCATAAGCCAGGCGGCGATCTTCATCCCATACCCTTTAACCCTGCTGCTGACTCTGATGGACGGGACACGGGACATCGGGACACTGAAGACAGGCTTTGAGCTGCGCACCGCTACACCGCTGAGCCTCACCACGCTGGAACAACTCCTGTCCGCTCTCGACCAGGCTCTGTTTCTGGACAATGATCGTTTCGCTCAAGCCTACAGGGCTGCCATTACTGACTATCGCTCGGCTGCCTGCCGTTCACATACCCTTCCCGGCAGGTCTTGCCCATCAGACCCGCAAGAATTGAGCACCTATTTGCAGCAATATCTGAATCAGGTGTCAGATGCCAACCCGCGTCCCACCACAGAAATCAAGGGCCTGATAAGTCCCCATATTGACTTTCCCAGAGGTGGGCCTGTCTATGCCAGCGTATGGGCCAAGGCAGCGACGGCAATCAAAGCAGCCGAGTTGGTCATCATTTTGGGAACAGACCACATGGCGGCAAATGGAGAAGTCACATTGACCAGACAGAACTACCAGACTCCGTGGGGGATAATACCAACAGCCCAGGATGTGGCGGATGAGGTCGCCCGGGAGGTGGGAGACGAGGTGTTCCGCTATGAGCTACATCACCGTGGCGAACATTCCGTGGAGACAGCGATTCTCTGGCTGCATCATTTGTTGAGAGACAAGCCGTGCCCCATATTGCCGGTGCTGTGTGGCTCTTTCCAGCCGTTCATTGACCATGGCGAAAGCCCGTTGCGAGCCAATCTGATATCCGGTACTGTGGCCGCGCTCAGAAGGGTGGCGACCCCGCGTCGGACAGTGGTGATAGCCGCAGCCGATCTTGCACATGTGGGTCCTGCTTTTGGAGATCGCGCCCCGCTGGACACTTTAGGCCGAGCCAGACTGGCCTCCCACGATCAAAAGCTAATCGACACTCTGGTCAATGCAGAGGCAGAGCGCCTCTTTGAGGTGATCAGAACCGAAGGCGACCAGATGCGAATCTGCGGGCTGCCACCCATATATCTTATGCTGTCGGTCTTGCCCAAGGTCAAGGGATCACCGACGGGCTACGCCCAATGTCCGGCCAGCGAGGACGGCGGTTCCCTGGTCTCCATCTGCGGCATGACGTATCACTCAGAGGCAGATTAGTATGTTGTTGCATGGTTCGGCGTAACGACCCAGACTCTTCTGCGCCTGGGGAGGATCGTAATCGGTTATGCCAGTTATTGGCACCTCGAAGGATGAAAAACACTATCTTATCAGGAGTGATGAATGTGTGGGGGGTTTGCTTGCGTTGTGATTGGAGCTCACCGGCGGCGAGAGTGGCAATCCAGGGGTGGTGCATCACCCCACCAGATTGCTTCGCTCCGCTCGCAATCACGGAAAGAGACTGCGCTCAGTCAAAGCCGTGCCAGCTCACCAGTCTTTCCAGTGGTTCGCGTTCGGTGCGGAATTTCACCGCGGGGCTGGAAAAGTCTGGATACCCCAGGGCCACGCCTACCACGATACGTTTCGACTCCGGTATGTTCAGCAGACTGCGGAGGACGTCAGGATAAGTCACCGCAGCAGCCAGAGCACAAGTGCCTACGCCATAGTGCCAGGCCGCCAGCATGAGGGTTTGGAGAGCTATGCCTATGTCTACCAGCGACCACTCTCCTAGCGAGGCATCCATGTATACTATTACTCCATTGGGAGCATGGAAAAATTGTGTGGAGGCCAGCCGCCAGTTCATGATCGCCGACGCGTCGTCTTTGGCTATCCCCATTTCGCGGAAAAGCTGTCTTCCGTCCGCTTTTGCTCGCTCCAGGTAAGGCCCCGTGAACTTGGGCCAGGGGAGGTCGAGGTGGGGCTTCTGCCAGGCTCTCATCTTCTCCATGAAAGCATCGTTCACCTTTCTCATGGCCTCTCCGCCGAGTACGGCAAACTCCCATGGCTGCGTGTTCTCCCACGACGGTGCCCTGAGGGTGGCCTCCATGATCTTCTGGAGGATCCTTCTGGGAACGGGGTCCGGTTTGAAGGCGCGTACGCTCTTCCGGCTATTGATTGCTTCGATAGCGTCCATGAGATGCCTCCTACGATGAGTCCTTCGGCCTTGACGCACGGAGCAAAGCAGTATCCTAGCTTCGTCAGGAGAGGATCAGGCAAATATTGCTAGTAGATCGCCCCTTGCTGGCGTAATTCCTTCATCTCAGACTGGGAATAACCCAGGCCGGAGAGCACTTCATTGGTGTCCTGCCCTAGGCGGTGTGCCAAGGCGCGCACCTCACCTGGCGTGTCTGAGAGCTTTATGCCGATACCGATCTGCTTCACCTTTCCAAATTTGGGATGTTTCAACTCCATGATCATCTGGCGATGCAGTACCTGGGGGTCTGAGAATAGCTCGTCCATGTCCAGGACTTTGCCCACCGGCACATCTGCTTTGGTGAGAAGTTCAAACCACTCGTCTCTGGACTTCGTCAGTAAGATACGGCTTAACTGGCTACGTAGCTCGCCTTCCATGCTCGGATCAAACTGTTGAGGTATGAGGTCTTCGCGACCGATGGCACGGCACAGGTTGCCCCAGAAACGCGGCTCGATAGGGCAAACGGTGAGGTACTTGTTATCCTTGGTTTGATATACGGCGTAATAAGGCCGATTACCACTAGTCATGGTCTCACCTCGTCGCGGCAAGGCCTGGCTATACAAGTACTCTCCTGCTCCAGGCACTCCAATAAGAAGCGAGACGACGCCATCTGTCATGGAGATATCTACATGCTGCCCACGACCCGTCCTCTCGCGGGCGCAAACGGCCAGCAGGATGCCGATCACTGCCTCAAACACGGCGACGGCTATGTCGGCCACTATGTTGAGGGCGATAACCGGCTTGCCTTCCTGGCTTTCGCCAGTGAGGCCGAGAACGCCGCCCATGCCGGAGTAGTTAGCATCGTGGCCAGGGAAATTGCGATACGGGCCGGTCTGTCCATAGCCTGAGACGGAGCAGTAGATAATCCTGGGGTTTATCTTCGATATAGCTTGGTACCCGGCGTTCATGCGATCCATTACCCCGGGACGGAAGCTCTCGATGATGACGTCGGAGGTCTGGGCCAGTTTTTGGAAGATCCGCTGCCCAGCCTCGGTCCTGAGGTTGATTGCCACGCTCTTCTTGTTCCTGTTGGTGGCCATCCATGCGTTGGCCCTGTCAACCTCTTCCTGATCTTCTGGCATAAAAGGAATACCATCACCCACCCCTCGGCTCCCACCGCCTGAAGGCAGATCAATCTTGATAACCTCGGCTCCCATGTCCCCTAGCATCATAGCAGCTATGGAGGAGGGGCCTAGCCCAGTCATATCCAGGACCTTAATACCGCTTAGTGCTGATGCCAATTTAACCTCCTAATCTATCGGGCGCAGCCGAATACTTTAGACCAGATTTGTTGAACCGACGATATACCGAGGGGCAGACTTGCAGGGCCTGCGCTTGTGTTGTTTCTTGACTTCAACGAATTATTCAACCGACAAACTTATAAGCAGTATATCGGATGCTGAGGCGCAAATCAAGCTAAACTGCCTTATGGCAGCACGGGGCACATCTCTCCAATAAACTTCATTCGTTGCCTCCGTCTCTTCACGTGAACCGCCAAGCACAGCGCTCTTGTGATGGAAGCCATCACTGCTGTATGATGCTGTACAGCTAACAGCGCGCCGAAAATACTATGCTGCCGATATCCGATCCTGACATCATAAGACGACGATTTCCGATAGTCACCCTATCGCTTGTCGCTCTGTGCGCTGTTATCTTCATCTACGAGGTGACCCTCGGCCAGACCGACCGCATGGTGCTATTCTACCGGTTCGGAATGATCCCCTCCGAACTGACCCGGGGAATCGGTTACCAGATCCTGGGGACACCCTCGGGAAGTTTTGACATAGCGACCCCCTTCTCCGACTGGATAACTCTGTTTACCTCCATGTTTCTCCACGGTGACTGGATGCACTTCGCCAGCAATATGCTCTTTCTTTGGGTCTTCGGCAAGACCATCGAGGATCGCTTTGGTCATATCCCCTACCTGTTGTTGTACATCAGCGCAGGCGTTGCCGCTAGCTGGATGCAGATAGCGGTCAGCATGCACTCTGAGGTGCCCACCATCGGGGCCAGTGGCGCCATAGCTGGAGTCCTGGGAGCTTACTTCTTGCTTTATCCCTTGAGCCGTATACGCACTCTGGTAATCTTCATATTCATCGTCTTCGTTCGCATTCCGGCAGTCGTGCTGCTTGGTTTCTGGATATTACTCCAATTTTTCGAAGGACTCGGCTCCCTGGGACCTTCCACTCAGACCGGCGGAATCGCCTACTGGGCCCACATCGGTGGTTTCATATTTGGCGTCATAGTGGCAGCCATAGTCAATCTTTTCGCGCCGGCCGGGCGCGGCCACCGCCCGTCTACCTGGCGGGAGCGCTAGCCCAGTGACGAAGATGTCAAACGAGGGGGAGGACGGTAGGGCCGTCTTCTCTTGCTGCATCTTCCCATCGGGCCAGCCCGGCTTCAGCGTCTGCCCGCCTGCCATAGCCATACCAGACCCGAAATGCCTTCTTCAGTCGCCAGGCCAGAACAAGCACAGGGTACTGCATCAGCGCCTCCAGCAGCCTGGCATAGCTTGTAGGGTTAACTACCCCAAGCCTGGCAGAAGTAGATAGCGAGCAAAGCTACAGAGATTGGCGAGTGTCTTGCAACAAGGGGGCGTCTTTCACAATTTAAGAGTGTAGACCCGTGTGCGAGGAGCCGACCTTCTCAAAGGGAGGATATTGAGGTATTATTTAGAATGAAAATTGCTCTTGGCTTTCAGCGAAAACGGCTATAGTTCGAGAAGATATCTCCTCTTCTTGTTGTTTTAGTCCGAAAATGCTGGTTCACCCTCACCCTATCTGGCGGGAGGGGAGCAAAGAGGAGTGTGTCTAATCTTGGCTGAGTCTCGTTTTTCGCGGTGCTGGCTGCAAGCCAGAATCAAGAATTGCTACTGAAGAGCTCAACTGTGAAAGGAGGTGCTACGTGCCAAAAGGCCAGGAAGGCGCGCTGAGCGTATACCGGATCCTGGATCTCACCGATAGTAAGGGCGCCTGCTGCACTAAGATACTGGCGGACATGGGCGCCGAGGTTATTAAGATTGAAAAGCCTGAGGGTGATCCGACCCGGGACATTCCACCCTTTGCAGGCGATGTGCCGCACAAAGAGAAAAGCCTCTACTTCCTTTTCCGCAATGCCAATAAATATGGGATAACCCTGAACCTAGAAAGCCCTGACGGCCAGGCTATTTTCAAGAGACTAGTGAAGACAGCGGATGTCCTGGTGGAAACCAATCCTCCAGGGTATATGAAGGGGGTGGGGTTGGACTACCAAGTGCTGAAAGAGATAAACCCCGGCCTGATTGAGGCGAGCATCACCGAGTTTGGCCAGACCGGGCCCTACAAGGATTGGAAAGGTTCTGACATTGTTGATTTTGCCCTGAGCACCACCATGATTACCAGTGGCTTTCCCGAGAAGCCACCCTGTAACATACCAGGTACGCCCGTCTACGATGCGGCTTCTCTTATTGCTGCTGTGTCTATTGTGGTGTCGCTCTATCATCGCGGCAGCACAGGATTGGGACAATATATTGATATCTCGGTGCACGAGTCTGCACGCCTGGGCCTTTATCCCTGGATGGTGCCGATCTACTCTTATAACATCTTCCCTGATGCTCCACCGCCGGCGCCGGAGGGGCGGATGGGGGCTTCCATTTACCCGGTTTATCCCTGTAAGGACGGATACGTTCGGGTGGTAGCTCTCACTCCAAGGCAGTGGGATGCCTTGCTCAGGGTGCTGGGCGAGCCTGAGGTGCTACGCCTGCCGGAATGGAGAGAGTTTATATACCGCATTGCTAATGCCGCTGACCTATATGCTCTGATGCTGGAGTTCACTACCAAGTACACCATGGTCGAGCTTTTTGAGGCGGGACACAGGGAAGGGGTTCCCATCGTTCCTATATGGGACGTAGCTGGTTTTGTCAATAACCCCCATACCAAGGCCAGGAAATTCTTCGTTGAAATGAAACACCCGGTGGTGGGCAAATTCAGTTGTCCAGGGTCTCCGTACAAGTGGAGTCGGACTCCCTGTCGAATGCGGCGCGCTGCTCCCTGCCTCGGCGAACATAATGAGAAGTTCTATTGCCAGGAATTGGGTTTATCAAAGGATGAACTGGCAGCCCTCAGACGGGCTGGGGTCATATAGAAGGAGGTCAAAATGCCCAGTGCTCCCCTGGAAGGCGTAAGAGTAGTAAGCTTTAGCACCGGTGCCGTAATGCCCGACTTCGGCAAGATTCTGGGCGAACTCGGAGCCGACGTCATCAAAATAGAGTCGAAGGAAAATATGGATTTCATGAGAACCATCGGGTTCGATATTAACAGCGTTCCTGGGTTCAACGAGACGAATCGCAATACGCGCAGCTTTGGGGTGAACTTGAGAACTCAGAAGGGGAAAAAGCTCGTCAGGCAGCTCATCAAGAAGGCTGACATTATCGGGGAGAACTTCCGGGGTGGTGTAATGGCAAGCCTGGGATTCAGCTACAATAGCGTGCACCGCATCAAGCCTGACATCATCTATATCAGCAGTCAGGGTTTTGGGTCAGGAGGCCCGTACAGCGACTATCAGGCCTACGGCCCCATGCTGGCGGCGGCCTCGGGCGTGCTTAACCTGTGGGCTCACCCCGACGACCCTTATCCTGTAGGCTCTAATGTTCCCTTGCCAGACCACATAGCCAGCAAGCAGGCTGTGGTGGCAGTGCTGGCTGCCCTTGACTACAGGCGCCGCACAGGCAAGGGCCAGTTCATCGATATGTCCCAGGTAGAGGTGGCAGCCTCTCTCATCGGCGAGTTCTGCCTGGAGTACACGGTAAATGGACGGGTGCCGAAGGCGATGGGGAACAGAAGCTTGTATGCTGCCCCGTATGGCTGCTATCGCTGCAAGGGTGATGACCAGTGGTGTGCTATAAGCGTATTCACCAACGACGAGTGGCAGAGGTTCTGTAAGGCCATCGGTAATCCTGGCTGGACGAGGGATCCCAAAGTCGCCGACATTGTCAGCCGATTAAGAAATGTCGATGAGCTGGACAGACTGGTGGAGCAATGGACCATTGAACGTGACCCCATTGAGGTGATGAACACATTGCAGGCCGCTGGAGTGGCCGCTGGAGTGGCACAGCGCTCTATCGACACCATCAATGACCCGCAGCTTAAATGGTTGGGTGCCATCATAGAGTTAGACCATCCTGTAGCTGGGAAAAGGCTTTATCCGGGTATACCCTTCAAGATATCGAATATGACGCTTCGCCCAAGCACAGCAGCGCCTCTGCTGGGTCAGCACACCGAGGAGATTTGCCGCGAATTGCTGCAATTGTCTGAAGATGAGATAAGCAAACTGAAAGGGGACGAGGTCCTGGAGGTCCCGGCCTAACGGACGAGACGACGCAGTTCCTCTGCAATCAGCCTAATGGATTCACAGGCTGAAGAAGTTTTGTGCACCTTAGTGTCTGGTACGTGAGGGAAGAGAACTCAGTAATGCCATCGACCAATCAGACATAGAGTCGGACAATTTATGCCAGTCTCTCCCATGTTCATACCATTTTGTCCAGTGAGTAAAGCATCGCATAAGAGTTGACGAATGGAGTTCATTGTGATATAATTATCTATCGGAGCTGGGTTAAGGTTAAGCCATCCGAAATAGAGATCGGGAGGTGAGCCATGAAGCTCCAGGCAAGGTATGGTGTCTGGCAAGTTGACAAGTAGTGCCCTGCCTGATGAAGGCAGGGCGGCCAAAGCTAGTAGGCGGCTGGAAGCCTATGTTTAGGTGGCATAGCCCACCTCGAGCTAGAACCGATGAGGTCTAGCCGAAAAATAGAGGACTAATATGGAGGGCACTCTTGAGGTGCCCTCCAGTCTTTTGCAGAAAAGGCTCTCTTCAATTAAGCAAAACTGACGCCACTTGCAGATACCCCGTGCCCAACAATACTGCACTCTCATACTGCAGGGTAGTTCCGCGTAACAACCGAGATTCTTCTCCGCCTGCGAGGCTGTGAAAAAATGCGGGCCGTAGCTTCGGCAACTCACGATTTCCAGCTTTGAAGGGGCAATAAATTCACAGCCTCTGCGGCGGATCAGAATAACAACTATGGACGTTGTCACCCTGAGCGTAGCGAACGGTCTCATATTTCGAGGCACCAGACTGATGCTATCTATCTACTCTAACCACAACCTGAAGCGGAATTGACTTGGCTGCATTGTGTCCATTCCGTCGTGATGGCTCAAGCCTGCTTCAGGCGAGGCAACGACACAGTAAAAGTGCTCCCTTTCCCTAGCTGGCTTTCGACTTCTATCTTCCCTCCGTGAGCCTTGGCAATGTGCTGGGATATCGCCAACCCAAGTCCAGCGCCCCCTCCGGCGCGAGAGCGAGCTTTGTCAACGCGGTAGAACCGTTCGAAGATGAAAGGCATGTCCTCCGGAGCGATTCCAATTCCTGTGTCGCTGACCGCCACGACCGCCATCTGTCCCTCTGTGCGAAACGAGACCGAGACGGTTCCCCCACTTGGCGTATATTTGGTGGCATTGTCCAGAAGGTTAAGGAACAGTTGCCTCAGCATGGCCTCATCGCCTTTCACTATCAGATCGTGCGCCTCACCCAGGTGAAATCTCAGTCCTTTTTCCTGACAGAGTATTTCTGCGTCCGCACCCAGATCTTGGATCAGCTTGGCCAGGTTGACTTCTTGAAAAGTCAATCGATCCTTTCCGTCGTCAGCCCGGGCCAGGGTAAGCAATCTATCAATGATCGCGGACATATGGTTTGCCTCTTGGCTGACAGATTCAAGAGACTTTTGATAGTCGCTCGCAGATCTGTCCTTCTGCAAAGCAAGAGAAGACTCCGCTTGAATCACTGCCAGTGGAGTGCGAAGCTCGTGCGAGGCATCAGCGGTGAACTGCTGCTGTCGCTTGAATGCTCTTTGCAATCGTCCTATCATCTGATTAAGAGTGGAGGCGAGCCTACCCAGTTCGTCCCTGGTATTGACTTCAATGCGCTGACTCAAGTCCCCCCCGCCGATATCCTGTGCTGTTTGGGAGATTTGATCCACGGGCTTGAGTGCCCGCCTGGCAAGGAAAACGCCTCCTCCGGCAGCCACTAATAGCGTCAGAGGGACTGCAATGCTAAGTGTCCGCACCAGGCCGTCCAACGCTTGTTCTATATCCTTTGTGGAGCGACCGACAACAACGGCTGCTTGCTGGACGCCGGTCCCGCCCCCGGGCCCTGGCAGACGGATGGGAGCCGCGTAAAGCCGTACCTCTTCTCCTGTTGTTGTGTGGACGGTGACGAAGGAACTCTCACCGTCGATGGCCCGTTCAACGAATTGGCTGTCCAGGGTGACGCTTATGTTTCTGGAGGACACCTGTACCAGTGTGTCTCCAGAGTAGTAGTATAGCACTACGATTTCGCCCAGCTCCTGCTGGAATTCCCCCTGCTTGATGCTGTCAAGAATTGTACGGATGCTCTGTAGCTGCGTGGCTCGCAGTTCCAGCGAATTGTCAAGGTTGTTATTCAGGCTGCGCGACATGTGGAAATAAACAACCGTGCTCAGGATGCTCAGAAGGATGATCAGCACCAACAAATACCAGACAGTGAACCTGAACTTGATGCTATGAAGGAAACTCATTGTGCTCTCAGTCGATAGCCAGCGCCTCTTACCGTCTGGATTACGCTATCCTCTCCCTCAATGTCTATCTTGCTCCGCAATCGTCGGATGTAGACATCTACAAGATTGGACATGCTATCGAAATCATAGTTCCAGACATGTTCCTCTAACATTGTCCGCGTAATGACCATGTTGGGGTGCCTCATGAAGTACTCGAGTATAGCGTATTCCTTGGTGGTCAGGTCGATCGCCTCTTGACCACGACGTAGCTGCCGGGTGAGCGTGTCCAAAATCAGGTCCCCGACCCGAAGCTGGGGCGATTTGAACGCTCCTTCCCGGCGCAGGAGTGCCCGAATCCGGGCCAGAAGCTCGTTGAAGGCGAAAGGCTTGACCAGATAGTCATCTGCCCCGGCATCCAGTCCCTTCACCCTGTCTTCAACAGCATCTCTGGCCGTCAGCATCAGAACCATTGTGTCTATCCGCTTCGAGCGGAGTTCTCGGCAGACCTGGATTCCGTCTTTCCTGGGCATCATGACATCTAGAATGACGAGATCGTAGGGATTGACCTCTATCAGATACTCCGCCTCCTCTCCATCATAAGCAACGTCCACGGCGTACGCTTCCTCCATAAGACCGCGCTTAATGATGCTGCAAAGCCGTCTGTCGTCGTCCACGACTAGAATCCGCATGGCCATTCTCCTGACATCCAGTGTAAAGCCATTATATTACACCGAGATGAACAGAAGATGAAATCGCAGGGTTGCGCTCTTCAACTTCAATGTTCACTTCCGATTCATGGAGGGTTCATGTTGGTGTGATAGGCTTGAGTCATACCGAGATGTGGCTGGGTGGAGGCCGTTTACAAAAGAGTGAGGTGGTTTGAGCTGAACTGTGAAAATTAAGCAGTGTCTTCGCGGCAAAGGAGGTAGAAAATGCTTAAGCTAAGGTCTGTTCTCGTGGCTGTTCTTCTGATTCTCAGTATAAGCCTGGTATCAGTTTGGGGGTGCGGTGTCCTTGACCGAACTGGCGCCCTTTCCACGGTAGGAAGCCCTGTGGGAAACTCTATCTCCACAGTGGACGACTCCACGACACAAGACAATAACAGCTCCGTCGTCGGCAGTACGATAACGTACTCAAGTCCTCCATATATTGATGAGACAGTTGGCTCTCAGCTCAGTACTCGGGAGCTAGTGGAAAAGGTATGGCCCGCCGTGGTTTCCATCGTTACTGAAACGGTGAGCTACAACTGGTTCTATCAGGCAGTTCCACAGACAGGCGCGGGAACAGGGATAATAATCAGCCCTGACGGTTACATTGTGACCAATAATCACGTGGTCGAGGATGCCAATAAGGTGACAGTAACTCTAAGTGATGGAAGTACATATGAGGCAACTAGCATAGCTACCGACCCGCAAACCGACCTTGCGGTGGTGAAAATTGACGCTAATAATCTCACCTACCTGCACTTCCTGAACAGTTCTTTGGAGCAGCTTAATGTTCTTGATCCTGTGGTGGCGGTGGGCAATGCCCTGGCTTTGCCGGGAGGCCCCACCTGGACTGCCGGCGTAGTCAGCAATCTGGGACGCTCTATTGAACTGAGCACCGGCGTGGTGCTCTACGACCTGATCCAGACTGACGCTTCCATAAACAAAGGGAATAGCGGTGGACCTCTGGTGAACATGGCGGGGCAAGTAGTGGGAATCAATACAGCCATTGTGAGCGATTCCGAAAACATTGGCTTTGCCATAAGCACTGATACCATCATTCCTGTGGTGCAGAGCTTGATAGAGAATGGAAAGGTGTCCCGTCCATGGCTGGGAGTACAGGTGACGACGGTTACCTCAACCATCCAGAGTTACTACAGGCTGTCGGTCAACACAGGGGCGCTTATTGTTAGGGTAAGTAGCGGAAGCCCAGCAGATAAGGCTGGCCTGAGAGCGGGTGATGTTGTCACCAAAATCGACAACAAAGACATCAGCACAGCCGAGGACCTGATTTCAGCTATAGGTTCTCACCAGGTAAGTGATCAAGTGACCGTTGTCTATTATCGCGGCAGCGCGCAGAGAGTGGTCAATACCACGCTGGGAGAGTCCCCATCTTAAGCCTGCGATAAATGAAGACAGATTCAGAAGATTATGCTTGCGTGAATTGTTCAGAGTTGAGATTCCACCAAAAGGAGGTTAGAACGACCATGCGGGTGAGATTGTCAAAGAGAGCATCAAGGGAGTTCATGGCATGAACATGCTCCGTCGCTCACTGCGTAATCTATTTCGGAGTCCTCTGCGTACGACTCTGATGGTAGCACTGCTGGCGGTCAGCATAGGGCTGGGCCTGATCATGTTCACCGTTCATGATGCTACCGAGAGCCAGTTAGAGTCGATCGGGACGCAGATTGGCACGGAGATCACGATACGGCCAGCGGGATCCTTTGGAGGGATGGGAGGTGGTGAGCCACTGGCCCAGGAAGACGTAGACAAGCTCAGCGATATAGACCATGTGGTCTCGGTACAGGCAAGCGTGCAGACTCGGTATACCGGCGACAGTCTGGAGTCAGGCATCCAACCTGGCACCCTGGGACCCGGTGGGAGACCTGGCGGGGATGGCTCAACAGGAGGGGCACCACGCACCATGGGCATAATGGTCATGGGGTTTGATACTGGGGTCAGTATCACCGATGTAACACTGATGGGTGGTGCGCAGATGAAGATAGTGGAAGGGCGCTACTTCACCATTTATGAAACTGATGCCGACGTGATGGTGATTGGCCAGGCCCTGGCTGATGCGAACGACCTTGAGGTCGGTGATACAGTGGACATAGAGGGCACGTCGGTGACGGTCATTGGTATCTACGACGGTGGTCAGGTATTCGGCAACAATATGCTGGTTATGCCTGTTGGCACTGCCGAGCGCTTGTTTGACATAGATGGGGTGACTTCAGTCACGGTGGTAGCAGACGATGTCGATAATGTGGATGGGGTGGTCAGCTCTATTCGGCAGATCTTTGACGAAGACACGGCGGATGTCGTTACTGCTAAAGACATGTATGCGCGGATAGATGAGTCAGTGTCCAGTGCTGCAAATACCAGTACTATAGGGATGATAGCCGGTTTTGCTATCGCCGCGGTAGTGGTTCTGTTTTCCGTAGCCCTGCTGGTACGTCAGCGCGTGAAGGAGATCGGCATCCTGAAAGCCATCGGGGCATCCAACCGACAGATAGGGCTGCGATTCAGCCTGGAGACCCTGGCTATTAGCCTTGTGGCTGGCGTGATCGGGGCCCTCATGACCTATCCTCTGGCTCAGAAGGTGGCCAACCTGCTGGTTGACAGCGGCTCGACAAGCCAGGGTGGAGGCCCGGGAGGAGGCATGTTCTCACCTGTCGGCGGGACCATTGCCGGGATGCACGTAGCGGTATCGCCATGGGTCTTCCTCTACGCACTGGCCATCGCCGCCGCCCTTGCTGTCTTGGCGAGCGTACTGCCCGCCTGGTATATAGCCAGGGTCAAACCTGCGGAGGTGTTACGCAATGAATAAAAGCGAGATTACAGGAGCAAGCGGGAGAGTAGGAGATTGTCTGGGACAGAGTTACGCAATGAATAGCAGCAATGAAGCGATCGTAACAGTTGAGGATCTGGTCAAGCATTTCAAATCTGGTTCTACAACGGTACCAGCAGTTGACGGCGTCAGCTTCACATTGCCCCAAGGAAAGATGATGGCTATCAAAGGCGAGAGTGGCAGCGGCAAGAGCACTCTGCTGAACCTGATAGGAGCTCTGGACAAGCCCACATCCGGAAGAGTTGTGGTGGACGGTGTTGACGTTTCGCAGATTCATGGCGGGAAGGAGGTCAAATACCGACTCAACAAGGTGGGGTTCGTCTTTCAATCGTACTACCTTATTCCAAACATGACCGCGCTGGAGAACGTAATGCTACCAATGGAGCTGTTGGGCGCGAAGCGAGATCAACGGGAAACGAAGGCGCGTGAATTGCTGAAGCGGGTGGGGATCACAGATTCCCGTCAGACCCGGAGGCCTGCCAGGCTTTCAGGGGGCGAACAGCAGCGGGTAGCTATTGCCCGTGCCCTGGCTAATGATCCGCCTATCATCCTGGCCGACGAGCCGACTGGCAATCTGGATTCCAAAACCGGCAGGCAAATTGTTGCGCTTTTGCAGAGTCTTGCGCGAGAAGGAAGAACTGTAATAGTGGCCACGCATAGCACCGACATAGCAGCTAAGGCCGATGTGGTTCTGGAAATGCTGGATGGCAAGCTGACTGTCTACGTACCTAAGCCCACGAAAATAAGAGGCAGTCCTACAGTGGCTGGATAGAAGAGGTGACTATTTCTTCTGTCTCCTAACTTCTGCCTCTCGCTCTTTCGTTAAGAAACAAAAAGGTCGCTGAGATTGGGAAAACAAAGCAAGCAGACAAGCAGGAAAGGGGGTGAAAAAAGAGAAGAAACGAAAGAAGGAGCTTAAGCGTAGGACAAAGGTCGATTAAACTGGGAAAACTACATAAGGAAGGAGGTGATATAAGGAGATGAGAAAGCGTACAAGGTTACTGTTAGTTGTTGTCGGGGTAATCCTGGCGCTCACGGTTGGACTCACCACGGTTGCCTTTGCCTCGGGATCCTCTGAGGAGCAGGGCAATGCGGATAGCACAGCTGGTCCCAGCATAGCCCTGGACCCCAGCAGCGGTGCTGCTTGTACCCTTGTAACTGTTACAGCTACTAGGTTTGCTGCCAATAGCGACCTCACGCTGACCTTCGGTGGCACTGAGTTAGCCTGGACAAAAGCTTCAGTGACTACTGACGATGCGGGGTCGGCTTCAGGCACTTTCAGAACACCCATCAAAGCAGCTGGTGACTATGAGGTGGTGGTAACCGATGGTGCGGGCAATTCAGCCTCAGCTACCTTTGAGGAACAGAGCACCCCGGGGCAGACCTTCATCAGCAAGGTGGCCAACATCCTGGGTCTGCCGGAGGAGCAGGTAGCTGCTGCCTTCAAGCAGGCCCGACAAGAGATGCAGGACGAAGCTCTGCAAAACTGGCTTCAGAAGCTGGTAGACGAGGGTAGGATAACCCAGGAAGAAGCTGACCAATACCTGGAGTGGTGGCAGTCCAGGCCGGACATCAATTTTGGCTTTGGTGATGGCTTCCAACTCAGGGGTGGTTGTGGCCGGGGGCATCGGGGTGGAGGCATGGGGCGTGGTCCCGGCCCGATGGGCCCTGGTTTTTGACGAGCGCCTCATGGGAGTTGAACTGGCATAGCACCATGGCGTGCGGATTGCCCAGGAAATAGCTTCGAGGTCGGGGCGGAAGCCCCGACCTCTTTTTTTCTTGCCATAGCCCTGGACAGAGGCCCTAGTAAGTCTGAGGGGTCTGAAGCGACATCGAATATTGGCCGCTTCACCAAGACCCAGTAGGCTTGACTCACATCGATGCCCAGGTTGATAATGAAACCCATAGTGCGGAAGGGAGTAATAGTAATGCAGTACAGCAAGAAAAAGGCGTCAGTGCTTCTTCTGGCCAGAGTTCTTCTGACTTTGATTCTTCTGATATTTTGCTTGTCCACAACGGTTTCTGCAGCCTCGATTGTCAGCCCTGACGGCTGGGGCTGGCAGAATCCCCTTCCCCAGGGGGACAACCTGACGGGTGTGTGGGGTAGCTCCGCCACCGATGTCTTCGCCGTAGGCTATGGAGGCACTGTCCTTCGCTACGATGGCAATACCTGGAACCGGATGGCCAGCGGCACCACGAAGGACCTTTTTGCCGTGTGGGGCAGTTCCTCCTCCGACATCTTTGCCGTGGGATATGCGGGCACCATTGTCCACTACGATGGCAGTAGCTGGTCAGCAATGAGCAGCGGCACCACAAATGACCTGTATGCTGTGTGGGGCAGTTCCCCCTCCGATGTCTTTGCCGTAGGCTATGGTGGCACTATCCTTCATTACGACGGTGATGCCTGGGGTGCGATGAGCAGTGGAGTCGAAGATGATCTTTATGCTGTCTGGGGCAGCTCTGCCACTAATGTTTTTGCTTTAGGCAAAACGGGGACCATCCTCCGCTATTACGGCAGCGGCTGGGAGCAAATGTATGATAGCAAGGTCACTAACAACCTTTCCGGCGTCTGGGGCAGCTCTGCGGCGAATGTCTTCGCCGTGGGGGGTGCGGGAAGTATATTTCGCTACAGCGGCAGCAGTCCCTGGGACATCATGAGCAGCGGTACCACAAACGACCTCTACGGCATATGGGGCAGTTCGGCGGCCAGTATCTTTGCTGTGGGCCGGGGAGGCACCATCGTCCGCAACAGTGGGGGCAGTGCCTGGGGCACGATGAGCAGCGGCACCACAAATGACCTTTTGGGTGTCTGGGGCAGTTCCTCCTCCGATGTCTTTGCCGTGGGCTCTGGCGGCACCATCCTCCATTACAATGGCAGTGTTTGGAGCCCGATGACCACCGGTACCACAAATTATCTTTTGGGCGTCTGGGGCAGTTCGCCGTCGAACGTCTTCGCCATGGGTGATAGTGGAACCATCCTCCAATACAATGGTAGCATCTGGAGCCGGATGTCCAGCGGCACCACAAATCACCTTTTGGCTATCTGGGGTAGTTCTGCCTCCGATGTATTTGCCGTGGGCTTTAGCGGCACCATCCTCCGCTATAATGGCGGCACCTGGAGCACCATGACCAGCGGCACCACAGAGAACCTCTACGGGGTTTGGGGTAGTTCATCCTCCGATGTCTTCGCGGTCGGCAATAAGGGCACCATCCTCTACTACAATGGCAGCATCTGGAGACCGATGACCAGTGGTACTACTAGCGATCTCAGGGGGGTGTGGGGTAGCTCGTCCTCCTGTGTTTTCGCTGTGGGAGGGGCTCCAACGGGAGGATCAGGTACTATCCTCCGTTACGACGGCAGCAATTGGGCAGCAATGACCAGTGGCACCACAAATCACCTCAGGGGGGTGTGGGGTAGTTCGGAGTCCAATATCTTTGCCGTTGGGTATAGCGGCACTATCCTGCACTACGATGGCGACAACGGCTGGGAACCAATGACCAGTGACACCCCCAATCACCTTTATGCTATCTGGGGCAGCTCGTCGTCTGATATCTTCGCCGTGGGCAGTGGCGGTACCGTCCTTCACTATGATGCCAGTGTCTGGTCCCCGATGACCAGTGGCTCGGCAAACAGCCTCTGGAGTATCTGGGGCAACTCGTCCTCCGATGTCTTCGCTGTGGGCGATGGTGGCACGATCATGCATTATCCCGATGTCCAGCAACAGCCACCGATTATAGGTTCCGTCAGCCCCAGCCAGGCCAATCGGGGTGAGAATCTTGATATCACCATCAGTGGCGCCTACTTCACAGGGGTCATGGCGGTAAGTATTGGCTCAGGGATAACCGTCAACAATTTTGCAGTGAATAGTCCGGCCCAGATAAGTGCCAACATCACCATTAGCAGCTCAGCCACGCCCGGAGCCAGGGATATTTCGGTGACTATCCCAGGAGGTATAGCCACCAAGACCACCGTCTTCACTATCAGCCAGGTTCTCCCTACGATAACCTCGGTCAGTCCTAACCAGGGAAATCAGGGTGCGAGTTTCGATGTCACTATAAGCGGCACCTACCTCACAGGGATCACCGCAGTGAGTTTTGGCTCAGGGATAACTGTCAACAGCTTCACAGTGAATAGCTCCGAACAGATAACAGCCAGTATCACCGTCAGCGGCTCGGCCACGCCTGGTTCCAGGAATGTCTCACTGATTATGCCAGGAGGCACGATCACGGAGACACGTGGCTTCACTATCAACCGGGCTCCACCTACCATAACCTCGGTCAGCCCGAACCAGGGGAATCAGGGTGAGACTCTCAGCGTCACCATTGCTGGCGGCTACTTCACGGGTACCACGGCGGTAAGCTTCGGCTCGGGCATAACTGTGAAGAGCTTCATGATGAATAGCTCCACTGAGATAACTGCCAATATCGAACTCAGCAAATCAGCTACTCCTGGGACCAGGGATGTTTCTGTGATCGCCCTGGGAGGCACGGCGACCAAGACCAGTGGATTCACTGTCGTCGAGAAAAGTAGCGACCATGGGTTACCTTTCTGGATTTGGATTGTCGTCGGGCTTGGGGCAGTTGCTGTGATCGGTTGCGGTACTGTGTTAGTGAGACGAGCAGCGCGGCAGCGCACTTATTCTATGTAGCGTTCAACATGGCACTAATCCATGGCCAGTTTGTTAGGCTTTTCAGAGCTCCCCTGTTGGATGCTAGGTTGGCTAACCCGTGTTCTGCCTGAAGAGTGGCTGCGTTAAGTGAGTCG
>VGOE01000033.1 GCA_016876035.1 Chloroflexota bacterium | reverse complement strand
TCCGAAAACGACTGAAGCATTACATTGATTAAGCCTGGCCTCCTCCCCTCGATTCTGGTGATGCTGTTCCACCAACTGAGGCGTTGCCAAAACACCCAGTTTCATGTAGAACTGTATCTACATACGGCGGAACCGTGCCGTCATGCAGTCGCCAACATTGGCCCAACGCCCGGTGGCAGACGGTGGTACCTATGAGAAGTCAGCATGGACTCAGCCATTTGTCAAGACATGTGTGCCGATGTGACGTATTATCGTTGCAATTGTTGGCGCAAATGTGTACAATTATCCGACAACCCTTTACGTGTAAGGTTAATTGCGATGCTCATAACAATATAAACGGTTGCTAAGCGATGCGCGGTGGTATAGACTATTGACTTGGAATCGCAGCGAGGAACGAACCCATCTGCTAGAGCGGTAGCGTCTGTTGAGAGGCATTGCTGACAGAACCGCACAAGTGGTCGTTGAGTAAGCCATGGTAGAAGGAAGGAATACTGAGTTGGACAGCCTTGATTACAAGATGCTATACGAGCTGGAACTCAATCCCAGACAACCGGCATCAGATCTGGCCAGTAAACTGGGTATAAGTCGGACCTCTGCCTGCCAAAGACTCCGAAGGCTCTTGGATGGTAAGACTGTCAGAATTGGGGCACTTACCAATGCACTAGCTTTGGGGTACAAGGCAATGGCAGTGGTATGTATCAAAGTAGCACATGGAGAGCTGTATGCAGTCGCTGGCAGGCTCTGTACTTTCCCGAATGTGCTTACGGTGACAATAGCGGCCGGCTGGCCAGATATTGTCACCTGGATTCTCTTCGCCGATCAGTCGGACGTTCATGGCTTCATGACCAGGGAGTTGGGTGGCATCTCCGGCATTAACTCCACGGAAGTGATAACGATCGCTAAGGTACGTTACTCTTCGCCACGCCTATTCTCTCGATGGCAAAGATTTCAGCCATACTCACACCCCTCTCGTTTGGAGAACAGCGGGCAAGAACGGTCTGCTACGTTCACTGCTCAAAGAGATCAAGTGCGAGACCTCAGCGTTGACCAACTTGATCTACAAATTCTCAGAGAGATAGAGCGGGACGCACGCCAAACGGTGACGAATTTGGCCAAGAAGCTTGGCATCAGCCGCGCCAATGCGTCCGTGAGGCTGCGCAGGCTCCTGGACAACGAGATTACAATTATCGCTGCCTTTGCCCATCCACCCCTCATTGAGGGGTATGAGATCTCCCCCATGATTGGAATCAAAGTCTTGCCAAAGGAATTCGATGCAGTGCTGAACAGGGTTGAGACTCTGCCCGGTGTAGACTGGGTGGCCGAGGTTCTCGGTCGGTACGACATACTTGTTGGGATGATGTTCCTGAGCCCGCTTGACTTGGCTCATTTGCTGGGGAAGGAGTTGGATAGTATACCGGGAGTCCTATCTACAGAAACTGTCATCGGCCTGGAAACAATGAAGGCATCTGCCGGTTACTTGGCATCATCGTATCTGCAGAGCATTGAGCAGCGCCAGCAAGGAGATAGCACCACGGAAGCTATAACAGGGGAATAGTTAGGGGTGAATATCGGCTGATACAATCAAACCAAGATGTTTGGGTTGGAAGTGACGGGAGTCAAGAAGAAATGGCATCAGGGTAGCCTAAATTCTCACACAACTCCAAACATTAAGCGAGACGAGTTGCCATCTGAAAAGGTGTGACAGGTAGTGGAACGGACAACAGATAAACAACCCAGGGGCGGGCAAGCAGACAAGATACTGCGAGAGGTCGAACATCGATATGACACGTTTTCTTGAGAATTCTATAGCCAGAACTTGCATTACCACATCAGACGGGCTTTGGTGTAAAGTCCCGGCATGGTCGATTTGTCGCGAGATGAGGGAGGTCTGAGGTTATGGCTGCCAAGATCAAGTTTGGCTGTTTACCGACCGTCATCGGAAGTATGCCTCACATCAACCCTGAAGAGGCGTGCCGATTGCTTCTGCGCCATCTCCATGCCATCCCGTGCTGGCCACAACTACCTCAACGTTCCTACAAAGAGAACATGTACGTCCAGTACTCCGAAGGCTTTCCTGGAATCAGCGTCAGCACAGAGGAGGAACATATCGCTGTTGACCGCTCCCAGGACCTCGATCCGGCCCTGGAACGGCTTTATAGGGACTACGTAGAAAAGGACGCCAGAAGGTATGCCATCAGCTCTGACTACGCGGCTGGGCTGCACGCTTTTCTTAATTCAAGAATCGACGCCCCTCTGGCCGTCAAGGGCCAGATAACGGGCCCCATAAGCTGGGGGCTGTCTGTCACGGATGGCACGTATTATGTAGTCTACGATGAGACTCTGTCTGAGGCTATGGCCAAGCACCTGCGCTTGAAAGCCTCCTGGCAGGAACAAGCCCTGAGGCAAAAGTCGTCCAACACCATTATTTTCGTTGACGAGCCGTACCTGACGTCCCTGGGTTCGCCTTTTGTGTCGCTTCCTACCGAGCGGGTGGTCGCCCTTCTGGAGGAGACGCTGGGCGGCATAGACGGGCTTCGGGGACTGCATTGCTGTGGCAGTGCCGATTGGTCTATGGCGCTGAATCTGCCGATTGACATCCTGAGTTTTGATGCGTACAACTACCCCGATACCCTTACCACGTACGCCGCTGAAGTGAAAACCTTCCTGGAGCGAGGGGGTACTATTGCCTGGGGCATCATCCCCAACGAAGAAGAAGCTGTAGCAAGGGAGACCGCCGCCAGTCTGAGCGACCGATTAGGAGAGGTCATAGCCCCGTTTACCAGGGACGGTATTCGTTTCAGACAAATAATTGAACAGGGGTTGATCACTCCATCCTGTGGCCTGGCCTCTCTCTCGCTGGAAGCAGCCGACGCGGCCCTGACACTTCTGGCAGAGCTCTCCGCCAAACTGCGGAAACGATATATGGTGTGAAAGGGAGTACAGTCATAGTGGCCAGGACTAATCATCGGCAGATGACGCAAAAACTACAAACCTGGCTGAAGCGCTAAGTGCGGGTGGTTGAGCAGGGAAACGTATGGCGGAATTGAAATCGCTGGTTCAGGCGCTACTCGACCCGAAGACATATCCCCATAACCCCGAGGGCGTACGACTGGTACAAACCCAGATGTCTCTCCTCTTTCTGACCGGGGATTATGTCTACAAGGTGAAGAAGCCTGTTGACCTGGGCTATCTTGATTACACTACTCTGGAGAAGCGAAGGTTCTTCTGTTACCAGGAACTGAAGCTCAATCAACGCCTTTCTCCCGATGTATATTTAGAGGTGCTGCCCCTGGTCGAACGGGATGGCAAAATCCTTCTTGGTGGTGATGGGCAGGCAGTGGAATATGCGGTGAAGATGCGCCAACTGCCGGCGGAACGGATGATGGATGTCTTGCTCTCCAGGAACCAGGTATCTGAGGAAATGGCACAAAGTGTGGCGGAAAAGGTGGCTGCCTTCCACCAGCAGGCTGAGACCAGCGCGGATATCAGCAGCTACGGTAGCCTGGGTGCGGTTCTTACCAATACCGAAGAGAATTTTGTCCAGACAGAGAAGTACATCGGGATATCTATCTCCAAACGGCAGTATGAAGCCATCAAAGCCTTTACAGATGGTTTCGTTGAGCGGGACGCCAGGCTCTTTGAGAAGAGGGTCCGGGATGGTAAGATAAAAGGACTGTCAGGAGACCTTCACAGCGCCCATGTCTGCTTTGTCAATGGCATCTGCATCTACGATTGCATCGAGTTCAACGACAGGTTCAGGTACTGCGATGTCGCTGCGGAGGTAGCCTTCCTGGCTATGGACCTGGACTATCACGGTCACCATGATCTATCCAGACACTTCACCAATTCTTACGTAAGAGCGTCGCAGGACGAAGAACTATTGAAATTGCTCGATTTCTACAAGTGCTATCGGGCCTACGTGCGGGGCAAGGTAGCGTGCTTCAAGCTGGATGACCCTCTCATCCCGCAAGAGGACAAAGAAAGAGACCTGGCTGCGGCCAAAAAGTACTTCGAGCTTGCGGAGTCGTATACTGCGCTTTGAGGTTCATGCGAGGATCCTTTCCCTTTACCCTTGAGTACCAGAGGAGGTGGTGAGTTGAAAGAGCCCTTTTCTGAATTTGTGGAAACGAATCTGGGGGATGGCGTCCTGCTTATCACCTGCGGGTTGCCTGGCACAATGAAAACTGAAACCAGCGAGGAGATATTCAGAACCAAGGGCTACCATATGGTGCGAACGGACTTGGTTCGCAGAGAGGTGCTGAAGAACGAGGACATCTTCGATGAAAAGGTGGCTTCGGACATGCAGAAACGAATGAGGGTCTATGATGAGACATTCAGGCAGGCAGAAGAGACCCTCAAAAAGAAGGGTAGCGTCATCATTGATGCCACCTTCGTGGCCCAGTCGCTGAGAAGGCGTGCTGCGGCCCTAGCAGCCAAACACAACAAGACCCTGGTTATTCTCCAGACTCAGCGCCCACGAGAGGTGGCGATCGCTTACATACTGCGGCGCACCAAAGAAGACTACGAGTCTAACGCCCTCACTGAAGAAGCCTATGCCAACAACGAAAAGAAATTCGAGAAAGTAGACCTGGACGATCTGAAGAGTCTGCATCCGAACCTCAATATCATTCATCTCACGGTTGACACCACGAGCGCCTCCCCTGAGGGCTGGTACGTCATTGGCATGGAAAAGAGATAGGTGATCATAGACCTTCACGTCCACACAAAGACTGGCTCGGATGGCAACCTCTCTATTGAAGAGGTCTTCCAGGAAGCGAAGAACAGAGGCATTGCCTTGATGTCGATCACCGACCACGATTCAATAGAATGCCAGGAAAGAGTTCGTGCTCTGGCAGCAAGACATGGTATATCCTATGTAACTGGCGTCGAACTGAATGTCACGTTTCCATATGGCAATGGCCAGGACATGAGGTCTCTTTCCCTGGACTTTCTGGGGTATGGATATGATATTCACGATCAAGAGTTGAAGAGCAAGATTGAACTGACCAGAGAACACCGCGAGACAAGAGCACGCCAAATCCTGGAGAAATTGAATGCTGAGTTCGACAAAGAAGGCATTCCGAGGTTTACGCATGAAGACCTGGAGAAAATACAGGCCAGCGTTGACGGCGCCTTCGGTCGGCCTCATATAGCCAACTATCTTATAGCCAAAGGGATAGTGAAAAACCTCCAGGAAGCCTTTGACAAGTACCTGGTCAAGTGCGATGTTCCCAAGTATCCTCTATCCTTGGAGGAAGCGTCACGCCTGATAAGGAATGCCGGCGGCATCCTTGTTCACGCACACCCCAGTGACCCGAATGGGACGTCTCTGGCAACCGTGACGCAGGACTTGGAGAAGCAGACAAAGATCATAGCAGAGCATATGCTTGAGTATATCGACGGTGTGGAGTGCTGGCATGTCAGGAATGACGCCATGACCACCGGACACTATGTTGATTTCGCCAGGAAGCACGGCCTGGTGATGACAGGAGGCAGCGACTGCCATCAGAAACCAATCCTCATGGGCACCTTGGATATACCTGACTGGGTAGCAGAGCAGTTTAAGTCAAAAAGGAGGACGAGATGAGCCGTAAGACACCTAGCCACAGCGATATCAAAGACCCCTCCCTTGCCCCACAGGGCAAACTACGCATCGAATGGGCATCTCGGGAGATGCCAGTGCTGAAGCTAATCCGGGAGAGGTTTGCCAAAGAAAAGCCCCTCCAGGGGGCCAGGATTTCCGCCTGTCTCCATATCACCACCGAGACGGCTAACCTGGCCTTCGCTCTCAAGGCTGGAGGGGCTGAGTTGGCCTTCTGCGCCTCGAATCCCCTCAGCACTCAGGATGACGTAGCCGCTGCCTTGGCCACGGAGTACGACATACCTGTCTATGCGATCAAAGGGGAAGACAGCGATACCTATTACAAGCACATCCATGCTGCCCTGGCCCAACAGCCGCAAATCACTCTGGATGATGGCGCTGATCTGGTGACCATCCTGCATAAGGAGAAGACTGATCTCCTGGGCAAGGTTATCGGTGGCATGGAGGAGACCACTACAGGCATTGTCAGGCTGCGCAGCATGGCAAAAGCCGGAAAGCTCAGATACCCCATTATTGCCGTAAATGACGCCGATACCAAACACCTGTTCGACAACCGCTACGGCACAGGGCAGAGCACTATCGACGGCATAACTCGAGCCACCAATGTTCTTTGGGCGGGGAAAAAGGTAGTGGTTTGCGGATATGGCTGGTGCGGGCGGGGGATAGCCATGCGTGCCCGAGGCCTGGGGGCGCAGGTGATCGTGACCGAGGTCAACCCGGTGCGTGCTCTCGAGGCAGTGATGGACGGATACCAGGTGATGCCCAGCCTGGAGGCAGCCCGAATAGGAGACATCTTTATTACCATCACCGGTGGGCTAAATGCTATGGATGAACCCCACTTCCGGCTAATGAAAGAGGGCACTATCCTGGCCAACAGCGGTCATTTCAACGTAGAGATCAATATCCCGGCGCTGGCAAGCCTGGCAACCAGCAGAAGAACGCTGCGCCCCTTTGTTGAAGAGTATACTCTGCCGGACGGACGGCACCTTTTCTTACTGGCTGAGGGGAGACTGATCAACCTGGCTGCTGCTGAAGGGCATCCTGCCAGCGTCATGGACATGAGCTTCGCCAACCAGGCCCTCTCCGCCGAGTATATGTTCAGGCTGCAGCAGAAAATGGCTCCCGGGGTTTACCCCGTGCCTCCAGAGGTTGACCAGGAAGTGGGGCGGCTGAAGCTCTCCTCCATGGGCATCAGCATTGATGAATTAACCCCAGAACAGAGACAATACGTGGAAAGCTGGGAGCTAGGGACTTGAACGAAAGTCAGAGAAAGCGTGAGATGCATCATTTTGGCACGGTCGATTTGTCAGAAAACGACTGAGGTATCATATCCCGAAAAACCAACTTCAAAGGAGACCATTAGGAGGATGGGAGAATGAAGACGATGCATACATCGGAGTCAGAAGGCCGTCCAAAGCTGGAGGGGCAGAACCCGACCACCAGCGATATAGGGGTTTGCACCCTGTGGACACTCTTGAGTCGAATTAACCCCTACCTAAACGTGCCGAGGATAAACATCATAAGACCACTGAGGACAAGAACGGGCTTGGGGTGGCTGCTGAGGGACTTATACCTCTATCCGGCTACCCGTAACCTTGTGATCTGCGGCAAGGATTTGTCGATGACCGGTGATGCTCTGCTTACCATCTGGGAAGAAGGTCTTACTGAGGATAATAGGCTGCCAAGGTTGGGATGGAAACTCTACCCTGAGATGGAGCGGGAAGCAGTGGACTTGCTTCGGAAATACGTAAAGGTGTGGGATTGGCGCAACAAGAGTCTGGAGGAAGTGGGGAAGGACATAAGAAATATACCTTATCTGCCGCAGGAGATGGAGCCCCGAGCTTTTCCCACTGTAGTGATGTCCGAGCAGGTCACCTGTCCGTCTAGGAAGACCACTTTTCCTTTGTTCGCTGGGGATGTGGGAGACGCTTGGCTGCAGATATTGAACCTGGTCATGCGCTGCGGCACGTCCAAGAGCACCAGGAACGGCGAACGGCTGACCGAGGCTCTCAATGCCATGGTTACCATCAAGCTGTCCGGAGAAGAAGCGACGATCCCTCCATGCTTCGACTTCGGTATCGAGGAATTCGAGGCATACTACGGGCATTTTGTCTCTCCCTTCCCTCCTGAAGATCCGGACTATACCTATGGTGAACGGCTGCAAAACTGGACTTGCTTTGATCGAAAAACCGGCCGGGTGGAGCTGGTAAATCAACTGGAGAGAACCATTGCCAGACTGCAAAGGTCTCATGATACCAAAAGAGCTACCATGGTTTCGCTTGGGCCCACCGACCTCGATAGGCTGGACGATGCACCCTGTGTGGTTTCAGCTACCTTCAATGTCGTGGAGGAGCGACTTCATGGAACCTACGTTATTCGGAGTGATGACATCTACAATGCCTGGCCATTTAATGCGTTGTCCCTGATCCGATTGCAGAGGGGGGTGTCGAAGGAAATAGGCGTACCGGTTGATTCAGCCACCTTCATTTCGCATTCAGCACATGTCTATGAAAGGGATTTGGACAAAGCTCGGGTTAAACTGGATGAATGGTTCAAGCGACCTTTGCCTTTCCAGGCTGATTGCTCAGGTCTTTTCTTCTTCAGCGTAGAGAATGGTCGAGTCAGAGCTCTGTTCGTCAGTCCTGAAGCGGACAAGGTAGTATGGGAAGAAGAGTCCCCTGATCCAGGGAATCTAATCCGCTATATCGTGGATACCATGCCCTGGCTAACGGCCCAACATATAAGATACTTAGGGGAAGAAGCTGCCAAACTGGCCCGCTCCCTGAGAGATGGTGTGCCCTACGAGCAGGGGTAGTATCGCCAACCGTCGACAAGCAGTTGGCTACGTGCCCAACTGGCTCACGCGCGCTGCTAAAGCTTTCTTATTGTTTTGTGGACTTGGGGTTTGTCTCTAGGCTACTCCGAGTAGCGTATTAGCCAGGTCCACTCCATCTTTGGCTTGTGCTCCCCAACCATCTGCACCCACATCCGCAGCCCATTCTTTCGTAGTTACAGCTCCGCCGACTATTACCTTGTACTTTTCACGCACTCCCATCTGTTTCAACACGTCTATTAACTCAGCGAATTTTTGCCGGGCGGGAATAAACATCACCGAGACTGCAATCATATCCGCTCCCACCTCTTTGGCCTTCTGGTAGAAATCCCAGGGCTCTCTCTGCTCACCCATGTTGATTACACCAAAGCCGTTGATCGAGAGCAAAGTACTAACAAGATTTTTGCCGATGTTGTGCTGGCTCAGCATCGTCCCTATCACTATCTTTTTCTCGACTTTTTGCCCGCTTCCCTTGGGCAGAACCGCCTCTATGTGGGGAATGCAGGTTCTGGCTACTATACCCCCTTTCACCAGATCCGGGATGAAGGCCTTCTTGGCTTCAAATCTTGCTCCCAAATCATTGAGGCCTTTGACCACGCCATCCTCTAATATCTTCAATGGATCCACACCACTGGCTAAGAGTTCTTTGGTGATTTCCTCTGCTTCTTTCGGCTTTACGTCACCTACTGCTTTCCTCAGGTCAGTTATCTCCACCATTTTCTCACCTCTTAGATTTATTGAGATTGCTGAGAAGGTCTTTGTATCCTTTTCAGCAAACCCGTCACTTCCTTTGTGAATCTGTCCGCCGCTGAAAGTAGAACAGAGTTCCTCAGCTATCTCTTGTCAACCCCAGCTTGGGTAGTTAAGGCCCAGGTCTTGGAATATCCTGGTGAATTTCCTATAATGGTCGAGGAATTCCTTTTTGGGTCTTAGCGTTTTCAGATCGTAGAGCTCGCCTAGGGGTATGGGCTGCTCCGGAGTCCCGCACTTGTCGGCGATTTTCTTGATTATGGCAATGCCGTCGCTGACCTTGATTCCTGCGGCTGCCCTGGTTATTTCCCCTGCCCATCTGGCTTCCAGGCCAGTATGCCCACCAACCAGCCACATCCCTTCCATACCAGATATGCAAGCTGTTATACATACAGACGCCAGCGAATACCAAGCCTCATCGGTTAAAGGCCCCTGTTTTTCGCCCATGCCTCCATAGGTAATCCAGGGTACGTTCAGATTTCTTTCAACGGCAAGGGCGCCCGCCGAGTTACACCACCATACCTCAGGGATATTATAACGAGCGTCAAGCGTGGTGGACATACCCATGGCGAAGGAACCGTCTGAAAACGCCATCATTCCCAGTGTATGCGCGATCATTTCAACTGCTGCCTGTTCTGGCCCGGTGAGATAAGCAAACATTATGGGGCAACTGCTTATCCAGGGCACTATGCCATGCAATTGGGCATAGTAAGCCAGATTAAGTCTATCATAGTTGATTCTCATGTCCTGCAATATCTGTGCAGGCATACAGCAGTTATATTTATTGTAGAGACCACTGGCGAAGGCGTTCATCAAAGCGGTTGGTGTTGTAGCACTCATGGGAATCCCAAGAAATATCCCTGGCCTGCCAACCCAGGCAGCCACCTCATTCATTATGCGGGCTTCAGTCAAGGTCAGAAGCGTTTCACTGGGGGTCCCGGATGCCAGCTTAATATCTCCTATCCCTTGTATGGGCAAAGCAAACAATCCATCACATGTCGGTTCCTGCGCACTGGTCAAAGCATATTGTTTGAAAAGGTTGAGATCGCTGGTCAGGAGAGGGCCGGCGGAAAAGAACGTGTAGGGATGCTGCTTGTCTCCCGGGGCTCTAGGCTTCAGCGTCACCGCATCTCTGTCTTTTCCTAACGTGACCTCACTTTTTCTGGTAGCGATAACCTCTTTGATTTCTTCTTCGCTAAACTTGACTATTCTCTTTGTGTCTTTGCAGTATAATCCAACCTCGACAAGCAATTCTATCCCCGCTTGGAAGATGGCATCTGCCATGTCTGGATCAGACATTATAGGCTCGTTTGAATTATATTCTATTCTATGTCTAGATACGATTTCCGCTATTTTCCCGGGGAAAAACTCGATCTCAAACTCTTGCTCGTCCATTACAGGGCCAGTCATAGTTCTATCAAGAACTTCCCAGAATAGTTTTCCCATGTTTACACCTCCCGGTAAATTTTATTGCACCGTGATACCCAGGCACTCCCCACAAGCCTTTAGGACTGTTGGGGGATCGAATCCTTCGCCGTGTTGTTTATTCCCGCCTCCGCCTGAAGCACCGCCGCCTTATCCGTCCTTTCCCAGGGGAGGTCCAGGTCATCCCGACCGAAGTGGCCATAAGCAGCCGTGGGCCGATAAATAGGGCGACGCAAATCGAAGTTTCTTATGATAGCCTCGGGACGGAGGTCAAAGTGCTCCTCGATTAGTTTGACAATAATCTCTTCGTCCACCTTAGCAGTTCCAAAGGTTTCCACACAGATGGCCAGGGGGCGAGCTACCCCGATGGCATAGCACACTTGCACCTCCAGGCGGTCGGCTAGTCCTGCTGCCACCACGTTTTTGGCTATATAGCGAGCGGCATAGCTGGCAGAGCGGTCAACCTTAGTAGCGTCCTTGCCCGAGAAGCAACCTCCCCCGTGCCTGGCCAGACCCCCGTAGCTATCGACCAGGATCTTTCGCCCAGTAAGTCCACAATCCCCCACCGGCCCCCCCACTACGAAGCGTCCCGTGGCATTGACGTAGTATTTTGTTTTGTTATCCAGCAGGGGGGCGGGAATGGTGGGGTTGATCACGTGCTCAATGATATCGCGCTCAATTACGTTATGACTGACCACAGGGTCATGCTGTGCCGCTATCACCACATTAATTACGCGATGGGGGACGCCTCTACAGTATTCCACGGTTACCTGCGATTTCCCATCAGGACGAAGATAAGGGATGACATTGCTCTTTCTCACTTGCGCCAGACGGCGGCACAGTTTATTGGCTAAAGAGATAGGCAAAGGCATAAGTTCACGGGTTTCATTGCAAGCGAAGCCAAACATTATCCCCTGATCCCCGGCACCAAGCCTATCCAGAACATCATTGCTGGCTACTCCCTTGCGCATCTCCAGGGACTCATCTACTCCCATGGCAATATCCGGAGATTGCTCCTTAACGGAAACCAGGACTCCGCAGCTCTGATAATCGAAGCCGTATTCAGGACGAGTGTAACCTACATCACGGATTACATCACGCACGACATTAGGGATTTCCACATAGCAATCAGTGGTGATCTCACCCATAACCGTTACCAGCCCAGTGGTGGCGGCTACCTCGCAAGCCACCCTGCCGTAAGGGTCTTTAGCCATGATGGCATCGAGAACACCATCTGAGATTTGGTCGCAGAGCTTGTCGGGGTGTCCCTCAGTGACCGACTCGGAAGTAAGCAAGTGACATGCGGATTTCATGAAGCTAGTAGCCAATTTGCCTTGCTCCTTTCAATAATGCCAATACATCAATTTCAATTTTGCGCCAAAGTGTATCTTGACTCCGTGTCCAGTACTCTACCCAATGGGCAGCCAGGGCTCCACCAGCCTGACTATATCCTGGTCAGCCTTGCTCCATTTGTAGAGCCCCACGTGGTTGATGCAATATCGCTTGGTTGTGCTGAACCCCCATTCCTCATAGCCCTGCCACTGTGTCCGAAAATTCACAGCCGTGTCATAGAAAGCTTGGCCGTTGAACTTGTCAGCACCCACGTCCTCTATTGCCTCCTTGAGCACCTCGAAGAAAGCGCCGAACTCCTGGAAGGTGCCTATGTAGCCTAATCCCGAATAGATTACCTTATCGTAATCTCCGGAATGGTTCTGCCTCAGAAGCTGCTTGGCCAGCTCAACCATAGGCGTTGATTCATTCCACCACCGGATGGGCAGCACAGTCAGCATCCCGTCAACACGATCCCAACCTACCGCATCCACTATTAGGCCTCTGTAAGCCGCTTGGCCTTCTGCTCCAAGGAACTTCGCCGTGTACCCTTTGTCTCTGAAGGCGTTCATGAAAGTGGTAATCCCCGCGCCAGTCGTCGGGGTCCAGACGTAATCGCAGTTTTTCAGATCTCCCACCTCGCCGCTCCAGGTCACGGCACCCATAGGCACCAGGCGACCGGCGACATGCTGGAATTTATTGGGATTAGCCTGGCAATAATCCCTTATGGCATTTCTGCAGCCGATAGCGTAGGGCTCTGCCCAGCCTGCTGAGCCAATCTTGGGTATCCCTTGGTCATAGTCCCAGTCATTTTCGCTGATCCAATCGAGCAGAGCAGTCATCAGCGCACTTGTGGGAACGGCAGCCACAAAAATCCATCCGGGAGGAAAATCCAGGGCCTCCGTGTGAGCCACCGCCCATATCGGCATCTTGTCTCTTTCGGCAAAGGGTTTCAGGGTTTCCGCCGTTGTAGGGAGAGCAGTAAGCACTAGCTCAGCGCCCTTCGATTTCACCCACTCCCAACCAGGCACATCCCTGGACGGATTATACTGCGAATCCCAGGTGACCACCTTCAACGTTACGCCGGGAATCAGGTTATTGTCGTTGTAGTATTTGGCCAGATCTTGCGCAGCATAATTGATGGGGACCAGTGCTGTTGAAGCCGGCCCGGTCATATCTGAGATATTGCCTATGGTGATGACGATTTTACCTTTGCTTTTGCCGCAACCGATGAACAGCGTACCCAACACAACCAGGATCACCAGACAGGATAGCACCATTTTCGCCCGCTTCTTACTCATGGGTTCCCTCCTTTTCCAACCTTGAGACCATCTAGTTTTGATGGGCCTCTTCTTGCTTCATGATCAGGACTTTCTCAGCCCTTGTTGCTTCTTTCACCCCCGCCGATCTTCTAACAAGGTTTTGTCGGGATAGAACAGCTCCATGAGAATCGCCAATCAGCCTAGCTTTGCCACATATAAAATTTCGCCGAGACTTAAGGCCGACGATCACACTGAGATAACCTTTGACAGCATCAATCAGACTGTCATTCATTATGCTCGTTTGTGACAAATACTCCTCTCCGACCATGATATTGCAGCAACTGAAACGTTCCCAGAACACCCAGTTTCGTGCCGAACTGCAGCTACATACGGCAGAACCGTGCCGTAATGCGATCGCATCGGCCCAAGGTCTAGTGGCAAACCGTCGCACGTTAAGAAGTTAGCACGGATTTAGACATTTGTCAAGACCAGTGGTCTGGTGATGTGTATTAATGTTGCAAAGTATCGTGCAGATGCTTACAATTATCCGACAGCCCTGTGCTGGACAGAAGACACTCTTGTCAAGTGAGTGCCGGTGCTTTAGAATGGGAGCGGTGTGCTGCGTTAGTACGTGTGCCTACAAACGTGTGCAGTGAGAGATCTTTCCACTCAAACCGAGAAAGGAGGTTTTTTGCGATGAAGTTATTTGAGACAGGCAAAATAGGGAAGATGGTGACCAAGAACAGGATAGTAATGGCCCCGATGGGCACGGCAAGGATTGCAGATTTAGATGGGGGGTTTTCGCGAAGGATGGTAGACTACTACGTTGCGCGAGCCAGGGGAGGTGCTGGGCTGATTATCACTGGGTGTTCTCTTGTCAATGCAACCCTAGAACCTGGTCTTGGGCTACTGTCAGCAACCCGGGTTGATGGCCTCGGACACTTAGGGCGACTCAGTGAGCTTTGCGATGCGGTGCATCATCACGGAGCGAAGATTGCAGTTCAGCTGTCACCGGGGATCGGGAGGGTAAATTTTGCAGAGGTTCAACCTATCTCTGCCTCGGCAGTGCCCTATTTTTGGGATCCCAGCGTAACAACCCGTGAGCTGACTATGGAAGAGATTAAGATGCTGGTAACAGCCTTTGCGACCGCCGCAGGGATTGCTAAAGCTGCTGGGGCCGACGCCATAGAGGTTCACGGCTATGGTGGCTACCTCCTTGATCAATTCCAGACTGCACTTTGGAATAAGCGCACCGATGAATATGGGGGCGATCTGGACGGTAGACTCAGGTTCTCTATGGAAATAATTGGTGCTGCCAGAGCGGCAGTTGGGAAGGATTTCCCCATCATTTATAAGTTTACGCCTGCTCATTACATAGAGGGCGGTCGCGACATCGAAGAAGGATTAGAGATTGCCAGGCGTTTGGAGAAGGCTGGTGTTGATGCTCTGCATACAGATATGGGCTGCTACGAGATATGGTACCGGGTTATGCCCTCGATGTACGAACTGCCGGCCACTCAGGCTCACCTTTCAGAAGCAGTAAAGAAGGTGGTCAGAATTCCGGTTATTGCCCATGGCAAGCTCGGATATCCAGAGGTGGCAGAGAGAGTACTCCAGAATGGGCAAGCAGATTTCGTTGCCCTGGGTAGACCGTTTCTCGCCGATCCAGAATGGCCAAGGAAGGTGAAAGAGGGAAGGCTGGAGGACATAAAACCATGCATTGGAGACCTTGACGGATGTCTTGGCAGGACAAATGCGCTGAAGTACGTTAGCTGCACAGTAAACCCAGCCACCGGAATGGAAAGGGAATATGCGATAACACGGTCAGAGAGGCCCAGATCGATACTGGTGATTGGCGGTGGACCTGGGGGAATGGAAGCAGCCAGGGTAGCAGCATTAAGAGGGCATGAAGTGACTCTCTGGGAGAAGGATGCTAGATTGGGTGGCAAGATGATACCCGCCTCTGTTCCTGATTTCAAGCAGGATATCAGGCGGTTGATTGACTACCTTTCAACCCAGGTCAAGAAGGTCGGGGTGAAAATCGAGCTTATGAAGGAAGCCAAACCAGAACTGGTTCAGCAGCTAAACCCTGAGGTAGTGATTGTCGCAACCGGTGCTACCCCCTTGATTCCAGGAATCCCTGGGATAAGGGGCGGCAATGTATTCACCGCCGTGGACCTGCTTCTGGGCAAGAAAGAGGCGGGGGAAAGAGTGGTTGTGGCTGGGGGTGGCATCGTTGGCTGTGAGACCGCTGCCTATTTGGCCAGACAGGGCAAGAAGGTAACCGTTGTCGAAATGATGGCACAATTGGTACCAGAGGAGATGAACCCCATTAGTAGGATGGGGCTTATGAACCTGGTCAACGAGAGCAAGGTGGAAGTGTTAACCAATGCCCTGGTACAGGAAGTGACAAAAGAAAATGTTACTGTCAGCCTTGGTGACTCCAAGAGAGAATTGAGGGCCGACTCTGTAGTATTAGCCTTGGGCTTCAAGCCGGAGTCCAGACTTCGTGATGAACTGGAAGGTAAGGTGCCTGTGCTATTTGCTATCGGCGACTGTGTGGAGCCAAGGAGAATGTTAAGCGCTATCTGGGAAGGCTTTCATGTCTCTCGCTTGATTTAGTAGAGTCCGTTGGGAAATAGCTTTCGTAGAAATCAAACAATGCTGGCTGTGCCGCCTTCACTTTGGCGGCTATCTCCTCTTTTTCGTGCCTTCCTTCGGCTTTCCTTCGCTCTGCCAAGGCTTGGCTCTTGCCTATTACGCAGAACTAGTGCCTGAAATGCCTCACACCTGTGAAGACCATGGCCATATTGTACCTGTCGGCCACCTGGATAGCCTCTCCGTCCCTAACTGAGCCACCAGGCTGAATTATGGCGGTAATACCACCTTTGGCTGCCAGCTCCACTCCATCGGCAAAGGGGAAGAAAGCATCGGAGCCAACAACAGCACCCTTGGCACGCTCGCCGGCCTTTTTCAGCGCCAGCTCCACACTGACTACCCGGCTAGGTTGCCCTGCCCCCATACCCAAGAGGACGTCGTCCTTGGTAATAGTGATGGCATTGGATTTAATCAGTTTTGCCACTCGCCAGGCAAAGAAAAGGTCTTGCCTCTCTTTCGGTGTCGGCTCTCGCTTGGTTACTGTCCGCGGATTCCAGTCTTTCTCCGTGAAAAGGTCTGGAGTCTGCACCAGAAGACCGCCCCTGACGCGGCGGACATCGAGAGCAGGCTCACCCAGTGCTGACAGACTATCAATCCCCAGAGCGATGATCCTCAAGTCTTTCTTGCGCTTCAGTAGAGCCAGGGCATCTTCCTCATACCGGGGGGCGATGATGGCGTCAAAGTGGGTCTTATCGATCTCTCGAGCAGCAGCCAGATCAATGATCATGTTGGACGACACCACTCCTCCGAAGGCGGCCACGGGGTCTCCGCTGAGCGCTCGCCGATAGGCTTCCGCCAGGTCTTCGTGGCTAGATAACCCGCATGGATTGTTATGCTTGATGATGGCAATAGTGGGTCGCGGGAAATCGATGACGGCATTCAGAGCGGCGTCCAAATCCAGGATATTGTTGTAGGAAAGCTCCTTACCTCCAAGCTGAGTTGCGGATGCTAAGCTGGGTCTTGACCTCCCCGGCCTTTCCTCAGTGTAGAAAGCAGCCTTCTGGTGCGGATTCTCTCCGTAGCTTAGATCAGACCGTTTCCTCAAGGCAATGGTCATCTGCTCGGGGAAGCTCTCTTCCTCACCTCTCAAGTATTGAGCGATGGCAGTGTCATAACAGGCCACGTGCTGGAAGGCCTTTTGCGCCAGCTTCCGCCTTGTTTCTATTACTACCTTGCCTTGCCGTAGCTGGTCAAGAACGAAGGCGTAGTCAGCCGGATCGACCACGACGATGACATCAGGGAAGTTCTTAGCAGCGGCTCGAATCATTGTAGGCCCGCCGATGTCGATATTCTCCAGCGCATCCTCGAGGCTAACGCCTTCCTTAGCAACGGTCTGCGCAAAGGGATAGAGGTTGACCACCACGAGGTCGATGGTGTGTATGCCCTTTTCAGCAAGCTGAGCCATGTGCTGGGCGATGTTCCGTCTCGCCAATATCCCGCCATGCACTGCCGGATGCAGCGTTTTCACACGGCCATCGAGGATTTCAGGAAAGCCGGTTATGTCAGAAACGGTGCGAACCGGTATTCTCGCTTCTTCCAGCGTCTTCTTGGTGCCCCCGGTGCTGAAGATCTCTACACCTAACTCCGTCAGTCTCTGAGCAAAGCCAACCAATCCTTTCTTATCGGAAACGCTTAGAATAGCTCGCATTCCAGTACTCCTTTCAGACTCAGGCTATGATCACCCTGTCTTCACTTTTCTGTTTCACCACCTCGCCTATCAGCCTTGCCTCGGGCAGCAGCTTGCGGAATTCGCCAATATCCCGTGGTGAGCACAATACTACCATACCAACGCCCATGTTGAAAACCCGATACATCTCTGAAGACGGAACATTACCATGCCGTTGGATGAGTGAGAAAATTGGGGGAACAGGCCAAGAATCCTTGTTGAACCGCGCTGCCACACCAGGCGGCAACACGCGAGGCACATTGCCCGGCAGCCCTCCCCCAGTAATATGGGCCAGTCCCTTGACTAATCTCAGCGCCGGCTTGAGATGGGGATAGTAGCAGCGGTGGGGCTCAAGCAGCTCCTCTCCCAAGGTTCTCCCAAGTTCGGGATAGAAAGCCTTGAGGGCCGAAAGCTCAACCCCGAAGATCTGCCGCACCAGGGAATAGCCGTTGGTGTGTAAGCCACTGGAGGGTAGTCCCAGGATAGCATCTCCAGCTTCTATTGTCTTTCCATCAATCCGTTCCGTTTTCTCCACCGCGCCTACAATAAATCCTACCAGGTCATAGTCGTTCCCCGCATAGAGACCTGGCATCTCTGCTGTCTCACCGCCAATAAGCGCACAGTTTGCCGCTTTGCAGGCAATAGATATTCCTTCGACGATACTCCCCACTGTCTCTGGAATGAGCTTGCCCATGGCAATATAGTCCAAGAAGAAAAGGGGCTCAGCCCCGCAGGTAAGAATGTCGTCAACACAGTGGTTCACCAGATCAATGCCCACCGTATTATGCTTCCCCAGTGCGGCAGAGATTTTCAGCTTCGTCCCTACCCCATCGGTGCTAGAAACAAGGACAGGCTCACGGTAACCCTTGAGCTCGAACAGTCCCCCAAAGAAGCCAATGTCGCTGAGCACCCCGGGACGCAAAGTAGACCGAGCGTGTTTCTTGATGAGCTCCTTGGCCCTGTCTGCTGCGCCGATGTCCACTCCAGCGCCAACGTAGGTACGTTCTGCCTTATCCACCTTGTATTAGGAATCCCCCTTTCCTGAAGACGATTCAGACAAAGACAGTTCCTCCGATGTCACCGAACTCGGACAATTCCTCAGATCCTTCCTCTTGAGAGGGACTAGACACAACGACACACAAATACCCTCTCAGCAGAAACCTTGATTAACAATCTCCACCAGCTATTCTGGATGCGAACGAGTTACAAGAATAGCCGCCTGAGGCCCTTCCGTTTCACTTCACTCAGGCCAGGATGGCAACTGGGCACTGCCCACCACCCGGGACTCTCCCACTCCCTCTGCGGCCAAGGTCTCCAGTGCCAACTTGTCCATCTCTAGCTGGATCGGGATGGGATAGTTTCCGGTGAGGCAAGCCAGGCAGAGGCTCTCCTCAGGCAAACCCACTGCCTCGACCAACCCCTCCAAGCTAAGATAGCCCAAAGAATCAGCTCCGATGAACTCTCGTATCTGGGGGACGCTCTTGCGGGCAGCCAGGAGCTCCCACCGCCTCGCCATATCCACCCCGAAGAAGCAGGGGAAGCGAATAGGTGGAGCGCAAACACGCATGTGGATTTCCTTCGCTCCTGCCTTTCTCAGCAGGCGGATTACGTGGGGGGTAGTGGTTCCGCGCACAATGCTATCGTCTACCACTACCAGACGCTTCCCATCCAATATCTGCCGCAAAGGGTTGAATTTCAGTCCGACACCTAGCTGTCTGATTCTTTGGTCAGGTTCAATGAAAGTGCGGCCGACATAACGGTTCTTGAGCAAGCCCTCCGTGAAAGGTATATCCGACTCCCTGGCATAGCTGACTGCGGCTACAGTTGCCGAGTCGGGGACACCAATCACTAAGTCGGCAGACACGGGGTACTCCCGAGCTAGCCTTCTGCCCATCGCTTCCCGGGCCCAGAAAAGTAGCCGGCCGCCGATGGTACTGTCTGGGCGGGCGAAGTAAATATACTCAAAAACGCACAGAGCGCTTCTCTCTGGCATCACTCCACGGCAGCTCTTGAAATCACCGGAATTGATGACCACTATCTCTCCCGGCTGCACCTCGCGGAGAAAGTTGATCCCAATGTGGTCAAGGGCACAACTTTCGGAAGCCAAGGCCCAGCAGCCGTTGAGCTCTCCCAGGCAAAGGGGGCGTACGCCTAGAGGGTCACGAACGCCTATCAAAGAATCGTTGGTGAGGATTACCAGGGAGTAGGCCCCTTGGAGCCGATGCATGGCATGGCTGATCCTGTCTGCCCAAGTTCGCCCTGGTGAAGTAGCGATAAGGTTAGCTATGACCTCAGAGTCCGTCGAGGTGTGGAAGCGGCACCCCTGATCGCTCAACTCTTGACGCAGTGGCTCAGCATTGACGATGTTTCCGTTGTGGGCCAAAGCCATTTTGCCGGCAGGACCTTCTACCATTAGAGGTTGAGCATTAGCAAGCTGACTTGACCCCGTGGTGGAATAACGGTTATGGCCGATGGCAATGCTTCCTGTTAGCCGACTCAAGGATCCTTCATCGAAAACATGGGATACCAGTCCCATGCCGGTATGCAGCCAGATGTTGCTGCCATCAGCGGTAGCAATACCGCTGCTTTCCTGCCCCCGGTGCTGAAGGGCAAACAGGGCGAAAAAGGTAAGCCTGGCCACATCCTGGTTGGGAGCGAAGACGCCGAAGATGCCGCAGGATTCGTGCCAGTCCGCCCTTACATGTCCTACCACCTTCAACAGCCCTACAAGAGAATTCTATACCGTCACCAGTCTCTGGGTCAATCTAACGCCACCTCTTTCCTCAGCCCTTTCAAGGCGATGTCCATCGTTTCTCAGTTCAACCGCGCCCTGTGTAATTTACTGCCTTCTGCTCCCAATCCCCTCAAAACATCATATCAAACATCTCGCGCCACAACCCTTCGGAATGGGCAAATTATACAGCATATGCCGTCTTAACTCAGCAACAGGCTTGTCATCCGGCAGAAACCCGACTACGGAGGGGCGATGTCACCGCTGAGTGCCCTGAGATAAACAAACCTATCATCCTCCGACATATCCTGGCTCGCTCATGCATGGGACGAAAAAGCTACCCTGTCATTCCTAACCGGGTCAGAGCGCCCCAGAGGCTTGGCATATTCCAGAACGATCACCGCCCCAAAGATCAGCAGTGAGGCAAAGTAGAAGTAGCAGGAATAGCTGCGCCAGGCGAAGAATAGGGGCAGAGCTGCCAAAAGTAAGCCCACCTGCGGATATCTGTAGCCGCTACAGTAATACCAGGCCGCTGCCGCCATGAGAACTGCCAGTTCCACAATGGTGAACACTAACGCGTTCGGCGGCAGGATACCAGCAATAGAAAAGCCCACAATCCCTACCCCCCGAGGAAACATAGGATCAAGAACGGGGGCCAACACTCCATCCAACCACTGATGAGGGGCGCTGAAAATGAAAGGCAGATTAATCGCTGAGAAGACAAGCACCATCGCGCCCATAGACTTAAGCATGGGTTTCCAGCCTGTTTCACGAATTATCAGAATGAGATAGAACAAAATGTAGAGCCAGGCTAACTGCTTGGTGCTGGCAGCTAAGCCCATGAAGAGGGCAGAGAGCCATAAGCGTCGCCGCAATATCCAACCCAGGAGAACAAACAGCACATAGAGGGTATCGGTAGCTCCACTAGTGATCAGGTTCCACAAGATTAGATTAACGAGAAAGGCGAAGACCACCAGGGGTCTGAACCTGGGCGGAGCCTTCCAGAAAATCACGGCTGCCGCAGCTAAAGCACAGAGCAGGTAGAAAATCCTGAGGTCATCGAAACCGAGCGCCACAAAAGGGGTGTGAAAGAGGAATGAGCCAGCCGGATAGCTCACTTTGGATTCAAACTCTAAAGGTTGAGGGTTCCCGGAACTCTTGGCATCATTGAAGACCTCAGCCACCTGGTCCTCCGTAGGATAGGGAAAGACCTCGGCAAACTCGCCCTGCTTCAGAGGGGTGACCGTGAGGGGGAGTTCCAAATCCTCGAGAGCGGTTACGATGCTGGACTTGGTATAAGGGTTTTCCCCCTGGAGCAACATCTCGCTGGCCTGATGGGTGAGGGCCGTGCCATCATTGTAGCTCATCGCGTTGGTAACCTCACTGGCGATTTTGGGGCTACCAACAGAACCCGATTCCAGCAAGTGAAGACCGACTATCTCCGCAACGCCCAGCAGAGCCAGGAGAACTACTACCACTACCGTCACCAAGTGCAGTATCCTACGCCGTGAACGCAGCAAATGATCAACCACTGGGAACGCCATTAGAAAGAGGCAACCAAACCAGACAAGCCAGAGGCTCAAGCACAAACAGACGATGAATAGATTCCCATTGCGGCCAAAAACCAGGTAGAGAGACTCCGCCAGCATTTGCAAAGGGATAGCCAGGAAAAAGAAGCATAAACGTGGTGGCACGCTAGTGGACTTAATTGCGATCGCAGAGAGGGGAAGCATCCGGCCAGTCACAGCCATGTACCTCCGCTGTTTTCCGCTTTCGTCGATATTATATTATTTGCACCAAAATTTGAAAACCCTTGGAAGTGAGTGGATCGTTGATTAACTTGTTCGTCCTTACTTAGGGAGAGTCCTTCCTTTCTTGCCAAAAGGGAAGGGATGTCCCCCAGCCTCTTCTGTGCTATAATTCGCTGTCAGGACGTGTTGCTATCATATGGTAGCTGCCGCGATAATCATCGCCCTGACCTACATCGGCATAGCCTTTGCCAGGATCCCCAAGGTCAACATCGACCGCCCCTCAGCAGCCTTTATCGGAGCCGTACTGATGGTGCTGGCGGGGGTGCTGTCTTTCAACGAAGCTATTGCAGCCATCGACTTCAACACCATTGCCCTGCTCCTGGGCATGATGGTGGTCATCAGCGCCTTGAACAGGGCAGGCTTCTTCGCCTTACTGGCCGTCAAATCCTTAGTCGTGGCACAAACGCCCAAGAGGCTGCTCCTGGTGGTAGTCGTGGCCACGGCGGTTTGCAGTGCTTTTCTGATAAATGACGTGGTCGTCCTGCTGTTCACGCCAGTGGTGATCAGGGCCTGCCGCATGATGCGGGTCAACCCCATCCCCTACCTCATAGCAGAAGCCATGGCTTCCAACGTGGGCAGCACGGCTACCATCATCGGCAACCCACAGAACATGCTCATCGGAATCAATTCCGGCATCTCCTTCACCCGTTTCTTCCTCTATCTCTCTCCCGTGGCGTTACTCTCCACTGGCGCCTTGATAGCTGTCATATATCTTTTCTACCGCAAGGAATTTGAGAGGCCTGTCAATTATGCCGATGATCCGAGGGTAGAAGGCCTCGGCTATGACCTCAAGGTCATAAAGCGGGTCACCCCAGTATTGGCAGTGACGGTCATCCTCTTCTTCCTCAGCTCCTCCTTCGATCTGTCTCTACCTGTGATAGCTCTGGGCAGTGCGGCAGTAGCGCTGGTGGCAGGGCAGATGAGTCCATCGGAGGTAATAAAGGGTGTGGACTGGCTGTTGCTGGTCTTCTTTGTTGGTCTGTTTGTTGTCATTGGCGGGGCTAACCATGCTGGAATCTTCGATTCGTTTCTGGACAGGATCTCTATCACTCCCGACATGACCGGCGTGGCCTCCCTTTCGGCCTTCAGCGTCACTGCCTCACAGTTGACCAGCAATGTACCGCTGACCATGCTGGTGATGCCTGTAATACAAAACGTGCCGGGGCACCTGCTCTGGGTGGCCCTGGCCGCCGGTGCCACATTAGGCGGAAACCTGACCATCATCGGGTCAGTAGCCAACATCATAGTTGCTGAGGGAGCCTCCAAGGAAGGTATTCGCCTCAACTTCGTGGAGTTTTTGAAGGTTGGGGCGGTGGTGACCGCTATCACCGTGGGCATTTCGCTTTCCCTGGTAGCCGCTGAGTATCATCTGGGATTTCTGAAGTAGTCCAGTGCCCGTTCACGCGGCCCTAGTGCTTTCTTACCGAAATCAGCGAATAAGATTCTTCGCTACGCTCAGAATGAGAGGCCCATTTTGTCACCCTGATCCGTTGCAGGCGGAGAAAGGTCTCTGGCTCAGTGAGGTAACGCGAATTCTTGCAACTAAGTACTAGACCACATTGCGGGAAGGGGTAATTCCAAAGGTTAGGAAAGCACCATCAGGCACGGATCGCGATTTCGTCAAACAGTGCAGCCAGAAGCTGGGGCGTGCTCTGTGATTGACCCTGCAACGCTTCCAGCCGTCATAGTTGATATTCGGGCCTGGAGACAGCGCCTGCTGTGCTACTGTCCGCCACAGGCTCAGCTATGGGCGCCCGAGCCGCCTTTCGCCTGACCAGAAGTATCAGTCCAGAAAGCCCCATGATCGTCCCCAGCCCGAAGACTAGCCAGGGGAGATAAGTATCGCCCCAAGGCAGAGCCCAACGATAGAACTTTGCATCGTGCACTGCCTGTCTAACCGTCTCGTTGGCAAACACCAGATGGTGCTCGTATACAGTCATGTTGGTAAAATTGATAGGACGCGTTTGTGGGAACAGCTTATCAAAGACGGGAATCCTGGCAATCTTTTGCGTTTCGTCCTCAAAGCTGACGGTTGTCCCAGAGAGAGGCTCCACCTTCAGCCTGATCCACCGATTGAGCCACATCTCTGGATTACCCCACCTGCCAGGAGTGTTAATCCCACCCTCTGGGGTAGAAACCTCATAAACCAGAACGTTTATACCCATGAAGACTTCCTGGCCGACATATCTCGCCTCGAGAGCGGTAGGACTCCCGGTAACGCAGACGGGGTAGTTCCCGTAATCCGTGGATTCTAAAATTTAGCTTCAGCTTAGTATTACACCGTAATACTCAGTCCTTACCTCGAAAGAGATTTCAATTGTTCTTTGTCCAAAGAAATCCCATATCGTTCGAGTACGAGAGA
>VGOE01000032.1 GCA_016876035.1 Chloroflexota bacterium | reverse complement strand
GCAGACTTTGTCCATTCGCAACATTCCTTTCCTCCGGTACCCACTGGTTTCCCAGTAGACTACCGGACTCCACGGAGTGGCTCAATTTCCGAGCGGCGAATGGCTCACTTTCTGAGCGGCGCGTCCACCATAGAACCTGCCCACCTATTTGGCATTCTGCTCCAGCAAATTAAGATATCCAGTTCGCTCTTGACGGCTCTGATGCCTTTCCTATACAAAACCCGTCAACAAGTTACCAATAAATTCACAAAAGGGTCATAAAATTTGGTGGCAAAAAGTTACAAAACTATGAAATTTGGAGATGGCCTGCGCCCTATTCAGAGTTGTGTTGGAATTGCGTTCCTTGCGAGATTCAAGGATCGAGCTCGTGCTGTTTTTGAGTCCCTCCCACGAGTAAGATTTTCGAGTAGGGCAGGTTCGGAAACCTGTCGGCCTGTGACTGGTCACAGGTAACGAAATCGATAGCATGAGTGCTATCCGGGATCGCGCCTACAAAAAGTTGACAGTTACCCCGCACAGGGAGCGCTTGACAATTCAGCAGAATGCGTCTATAGTGCACCTTGGTTGAAGACGGTGGTTACGAGGGCGGAGAACGTCGCCTCATATGCAGGGTGAGAGGCCAGAAGGTTCAGATGTTTCACAGTGGAAGACAGGGCACTGGCCATGGAGAGTGTCGCCACAGCCCTGATACGGGGGTGCTAAGGATTGGTAGAGTACTATAGGATGTATACTGGGGCTAGACAAGGTGGGATAGTGCGGGTCGGCTCAGCAGTTCCAGCGGATGAGCGGTGAGTACTTGCTGCAGTTCCTTTTCCTCCAAACCGGAGCCCCTCAATATGTCAATCGCCAGTGATGGGGTAACCAAGTCCAAGCTATCATGGGCATCAGAGTTGAGCAATAACTTGGCACCGGCAACCTTTGCCAAGCGAGTGACATGTCCGTTGGACAAGCAATGCCCTTTTCGGGCACTTATCTCGATGAACACCCCATTTCTTGCTGCTGACTGCGCTTCCTCTGGGCTGAGCAATCCGGGATGGGCAAGAATATCAACATCAGGCGATTGGACTGCGGCCAGGTTCGTTCCTTTTTGTACAGGTTCAACGATGGTCTGGCCGTGGACCACGACGATCTGCGCTCCAAGTTCCTTGGCCCGCCTTGCTGCTTCGGCAATCGCCCGGGGCGGGAGGTGGGTGAGTTCAACACCGGGGATGGCGATAATACCCCAGTGTTCTCTAGCCAATAGGCAATCCTGGCTGACTTCGCGGATCACCCTCTCCAGGGAGCCCAAGCCAACGTGGTCTGTCAAGGCGATGGCACTATAGCCCTTTTCGGCTGCCCGTCTTATGAGCTCGATGGGTGAAAGCGCCCCATCGCTCAAAGAGCTATGTGTGTGGAAGTCGTATATCAGTTGCCTCCAGTTGAGGTTTAGGCTATAAATATAGCACAAGGGGATGTGCTGAACAAGAGAGCGAGTGGAGAGGGCAAGGCAAGCTCCAAGAGAATGGTCTACTCGCGTTAGTACAATGCTTGGGAAGTAGGTTTAGCTTTATAAATTAGAGGCTGGAAATTAAACCTGGCGACATGAAAGGAGGGTTCAGAATTTGGGGAAAATAAATGTGGCCATAGTAGGCGTAGGTAATTGTGCGTCCTCCCTGGTGCAAGGCATTTATTACTATCGTAATGCAAAACGGGACGACGTTATACCTGGCTTGATGCACCCTGAATTAGGGGGGTACCGTATCAGAGATATTCAGTTTGTGGCCGCCTTTGATATTGATAAGAACAAAGTGGGAAAAGATTTGGCAGAGGCTATATATACTTATCCTAACAACACCTTCAAGTTCTGTGAAGTGCCCAACACAGGGGTGAAGGTGGAACGGGGGATGACCCATGACGGCTTGGGCAAGTATCTTTCACAGATTATCACTAAGGCCCCCGGCGCCACAGCAAACGTGACGGAGATACTCAACAGTACCAAGACCGATGTAGTCGTCAGTTACCTGCCCGTTGGCAGTGAAGAGGCCACCAAGTGGTATGTGGAGCAGATCCTCAATGCTGGCTGTGGCTTTATCAACTGCATCCCGGTATTTATTGCCCGTGAGGAGTATTGGCAGAGGCGTTTTGCCGAAAGGGGACTGCCCGTGATCGGAGATGACATAAAATCGCAGGTGGGCGCTACTATTACCCACAGGGTGCTTACCAGGCTGTTCCGGGAGCGAGGGGTGAAGTTGGAGAGGACTTATCAATTGAATTTCGGAGGCAACACAGATTTCTACAACATGCTGGAGAGGGAGCGCCTGGAGTCGAAGAAGATATCCAAGACTAACGCAGTTACTTCTCAGTTGGATTATGATCTTCCTCCGGAAGACATCCATGTGGGACCGAGCGACTACGTTCCGTGGCTGGGTGACCGCAAATTCTGCCACATCCGCATGGAAGGGCTGACCTTTGGCGATGTTCCACTGAATCTAGAACTCAAGCTCGAGGTGTGGGATAGCCCGAACTCAGCCGGGGTAGTGGTTGACGCCATAAGGTGTTGCAAGCTTGCCTTGGAAAGGGGGCTCTGCGGCTCCCTCATTGCCCCATCCGCCTATTTCATGAAATCACCACCGATCCAGTATAGCGATGATGAAGCTCGTAGAATGCTGGCTGATTTTGTCGAGGGTGGAAACAGCGAGACTCTGCCACCTCGGAAGCCGGAACAAAAAGAAGGATAACTAGTTCTTAAGCCATGAAGCTTGCGTTCGTTTCTCCTTATGACTACGCTTATCCAGGGGGAGTCAATTCCCATATTTCCAATCTCGCCATGCAAATGGCTGAGATGGGACACGAGGTGAAGATCCTGGCTCCTTGCTCGAACAAGAAGTCTCTCCCGAGTTCGCCGGATGTGGTTCCCCTGGGGAAAACCATCCCCTACCCTTCTAATGGCTCAGTGGCCAGATTTACCGTGTCGTGGTGGCTGATGCCGAAAATAAAGTCAATCCTCGATGACGGAGCCTTTGACATCATTCATTTCCATGAACCGCTGTTTCCGTCTTTGCCCTGGATGGTGCTTCCTTCGTCTCGATCAGTCAATGTGGCTACCTTTCATGCCTTTTATAAGCGCTCTTTTGGATACTGGTTATCAAGGCCTATTTGTAAGTGGTTCTACGACAAGCTAGATGGCAAGATTGCTGTCTCCGAACCAGCCAAGAGGTTTGTCTCCCGGTATTTCCCCGGCGACTACCGCATAATCCCCCACGGGGTTGATGTAGATCGTTTCTCATCGGAGGTGCCTCCGATTGACGAGTTCTGCGATGGCAAGCTAAACATCCTGTTCGTCAGTCGGCTGGAAGCGCGTAAGGGCATAGTATACCTGCTCAAGGCTTTCAGGATGGTAAAAGAGGATGTCCCTCAATCGAGGCTTGTTATAGTTGGCCCCGGCGATAGATACCACTATGAAAAATGGGTGAAGGAAGTGAAGTTGGAGGATGTGGTTTTCGTTGGCTACGCTCCATATTCTGACCTGCCGCGATACTACCGCACTGCTGACATTTTCTCTGTGCCGGCTGTTGGGAGAGAGAGTTTCGGCCTCGTTTTGCTTGAAGCTATGGCTGCTAGCAAACCCATAGTCGCCTCAGACATAGATGGATATGCTAACGTGGTGACCCACGGCGTCGATGGGTTACTGGTGCCGCCCAGAGATGTGAAAATGCTGGCGCATGGCCTTGTCTCTCTACTCAACGACGATGCTCTTCGACAGCGCATGGGGAGCAGTGGAAGAAGGAAGGTAGAAGGGCTTAGGTGGGAGGACATTGCTAAAAGAACACTGGCCTATTACCAGGAACTGTTGGAGGCTAGATAATTGTTGAACCTGTCTGAAGTGCGCCACACGGCAGCCGAATACTCCACTGCTAGGGTGGTCGGTGTCCTCCGCAAGACGAGGGTAACACCGAATATACTGACCCTAATAGGTCTTGCGGTGAGCGGGGTTTCTGGGGCAATGATTGGCCTGGACTACCTTCTCCTCGGGGGAGCTCTAATTCTTGTTTCTGGAGTTTTTGACCTCCTCGATGGTCCCCTGGCCCGGGCCACAGGCAAGACCACAAAGTTTGGTGCTGTTCTCGATTCTACTTGCGACCGCCTAGCGGAAGCAGCAGTGCTTCTGGGGCTCCTCGTCCTATACCTGGATCACCACTCCTTATGGGAGCCTATTCTCGTGTATACCACCCTTGTCACATCGGTTTTGGTCAGCTATGTCAGAGCAAGGGCTGAGGGGCTGGGACTGAAATGCGAGGTTGGGATATTTACCCGAGCTGAAAGAGTGGTGGTCTTGGCGCTGGGGATTATAGTGGGGCATTGGGTTGATAAAGCGATTCTTGTCAGCTTGTGCGTGTTAACCGCTTTTGCCCTCGTAACAGTAATACAGCGCTTTATCCATATAAGGGCGCTCACAACGTAGAGAGCGCGGTTGCTGCTATGGATCTTCGGCGTTTTCGGATTGATCAGGGAACCTAGGGGTAGCGAAAATACTGCCCACATAATGGAGAGTTTTTATGCCGCTAGTTGCAGTCGTTGGCGCCCAGTGGGGTGATGAAGGGAAGGGGAAGATTGTTGACCTGCTGGCCGAAAAGGCCAGCCTGGTTGCGCGCTTCTCTGGTGGCCCCAATGCCGGACACACCGTATGCAACCCATATGGAGAGTTTCGGCTGCATCTGGTTCCCTCGGGCATCTTCTACCCTCATACCGACTGCCTCATTGGCAATGGAGTAGTGGTCTCTCCGGCTGTGCTTCTGGACGAACTAAAGCAACTCCAGGAGAAAGGAGTAAATACATCAAGGCTGTTTATCAGCAGTCGAGCTCATTTGGTCATGCCCTATCACGTACTCCTGGATAAGATGGAAGAGGAGACCAAGGGCAGCAAGGCTTTGGGCACGACTCGCAGTGGGGTAGGCCCGGCTTATATGGACAAGGCGGCTCGTACGGGCGTTCGAGCCGGGGACCTTCTTGACAGGGAGGAGTTGCGTCACAGAATTCATTCCGCGTTAGAACAAAAGAATGCCATCCTGACCAAAGTGTACGGAGTACCTCCGCTGTCTTTGGAAGAGGTCTATGATCAATACTGCCGATATGGAGAGCGCCTAGCCCCCTTCATCTGTGAGACCGGGCCACTAATTGGCCAGGCTTTGGGAAGGGGTGGGCTAGTTCTGCTGGAGGGGGCGCAGGGGGCCCTCCTTGATATTGACTTTGGTACCTATCCCTATGTCACTTCCTCGTCGCCTGTGGTGGGAGGAGCTTTTGTGGGCCTGGGGCTAAGCCCTGCAACGACCAAGATAGATTTTGCTTTGGGCGTGGCAAAGGCGTATACGACGAGGGTCGGCGCCGGGCCTATGACGACGGAGCTTCTGGATGAGACCGGCGAGTTGATTCGCAAGCTGGGCCGCGAGTATGGGGCAACGACAGGGCGGCCGCGCCGTTGCGGCTGGTTCGATGCCGTAGCCACTCGTTTCAGCGTCCAGATTAACGGCTTCCACGGCATTGCCGTTACTCGCCTTGACGTCCTTGATACCTTTGCCTCCATCAAGATTTGCCGCGCATACAAACTTGATGGCCACGTTATTGATCAATTTCCCAGCAGTGCAGCGGCTCTCCGACAGTGCCAGCCTGTTTATGAGGAGTTGTCTGGCTGGCAGTGTCCTACCTCTGACTTACGCCGGTTCGAAGATCTACCGCCAGCAGCCAAGTCCTATGTGCGAAGCCTGGAGGAGTCCGTTTCTTGTCCTGCCGCCATTATTTCTGTCGGCCCCAGGCGAGAGCAGACCATCATGGTACGCCCCATCCCGTGATGGCTGGTCATATGGCAGATTTCTGATCCAGCATCGCCTTAGTTTGCAAATGGCACTTATATTTACTCGATTTTTGTTCTATAATTCCAGGTGATGGCTAAGGAGAGAGTAATCTCAGGCAAACCCAAGGAAGAAGACGTTGCCCTGGACACTAATCTCCGTCCCAGGAAACTGGTTGACTACATCGGCCAGGACAAAGTGAAGGACAATCTCAGAATAGCTATCGCTGCGGCTCAGGCGAGGGATGAGTCGCTGGATCATATCCTGCTCTACGGGCCGCCGGGGCTGGGAAAGACCACTCTGGCTCATGTTGTGGCCGCTGAAAAGGGAGCTAACATCAAGATCACCTCAGGCCCAGCCATAGAACGTGCTGGAGATGTAGCCGCTATCATAACCAACCTTCACCAAGGGGATATCCTCTTTATTGATGAGATCCACCGCCTTCCTCGTGTGGTGGAAGAGGTGCTCTATCCAGCGATGGAGGAGTTTGCCCTGGACATTGTCATTGGCAAAGGGACTGGGGCAAAGAGCCTGCGTCTTCACCTGCCACGTTTCACGCTTATTGGGGCCACTACCCGCTTTGCCATGCTTAGCGCTCCCTTGAGGGATAGGTTTGGTGCTGTGTATCGGCTCGATTTCTATGACCTGCAAGCTATGGAGGCTATCGTCAGGCGTTCCGCTGCTATTCTCAGACTAGAGGTGTCGGAAGCGGGGGTAGAAGCCATTGCCTGCCGCGCTCGGGGAACGCCGAGGGTAGCCAATCGGTTGCTGAAAAGGGTACGGGACTATGCTCAGGTGATGGCGGACGGCGTGATTACCGAAGTGGTGGCTACCGAAGCACTGGCCAAGCTGGGTGTGGATGCCATCGGTCTTGATGACGTAGACCACAAATTGCTGAGTACTATTGTGGAGAAGTTTAACGGTGGTCCCGTGGGGCTGGATACTATTGCTGCCTCTATCAGTGAGGAGGCAGATACCATAATGGACGTCTACGAACCATATCTCTTGCAACTGGGCTTTCTGGAGCGGACGCCTCGGGGGAGACTGGCTACGCCTCTCGCCTACGAACACATGGGTCTGCCCTGCAACAGACGGCCTACACCTCAACAGAGCCTCTGGTAAGTCTATGGCATCTTTGCTTCTGCATACCTGCTGTGCTCCCTGTGCCACATATTCTGTTCAGCACTGGCGGCAGAAAGACCTGGCAGTCACTGTGCTTTGGTACAATCCCAATATCCACCCCTTCACTGAGCACCAACAACGTCTCGATGCCTTGCAAAGCTTGGCACAGAAGGAAAGCATCCCTCTGATTGTGGCTGAAGGCTACGACGTTGTCGCCTACTTTCGGGAAGTGGTGGGACATGAGGAAGAGCGCTGCATCCATTGTTTCCGGCTACGCCTCTCTATGGCAGCCCTGATAGCCAAGCTCAGAGGTTTTGACGCCTTCAGTACCACCTTGCTCATTAGTCCCTACCAAGACCAGCAGCTACTCAAAGAGGTGGGAGAAGAGGTGGCTGCTAAACAGGGAGTAAGCTTTCTCTATGAAGACCTTAGGCCTGGTTTTGAAGAAAGTCATAAGGTGAGCCGGGAGCTTGGCCTCTACCGGCAGAAGTACTGCGGCTGCCTTTACAGCGAGTGGGAGAGGTTCGGGAAAGTGAAAATATGAAGCCGGCAGGAGTGCCGACGGAAAATTGTCAGCTAGTTGTGATTGAGGTATAATTTCTGCGCGTGAGGTATAAGATTGTCTACGGAAAGGAAGCCAAATGGTAAGCCTTCCGCCTCGGCTATCGCAAACTCAGCCGAGGCTTTCTCGTCCGCGATGGTAGGTCAGACCGCTGATCGGGACCTGGAACAGATAGCCAAGGCTTTGCGGCGACATATCATTACCATGATCGCCGAAGCTGGCGGTGGGCATCCTGGCGGCTCTCTTTCGGCAGTAGAACTAGTCACCTCTCTTTACTTTCGTGTCCTACGTCACCGCCCATCGGAGCCTCGATGGTCTGATCGTGACCGATTTATTCTAAGTAAAGGGCATGCTGCGCCTCTTCTATATGCTGTGCTGGCTGAATGTGGATACTTCCCTGTGGAGGAACTTGCCACTCTGAGGAAGCTGGGCAGCCGACTTCAGGGGCATACGGACAGGACGAGTACACCGGGTGTAGAGATGTCCTCCGGTTCATTGGGCCAGGGGTTATCTTTTGGCATTGGCACTGCCCTAGCAGCTCGCCTCAACTCGCAAGGCTATCGAGTGTATGTCCTTCTGGGTGGTGGGGAATGCGATGAGGGTCAGGTATGGGAGGCAGCCATGGCGGCTGCCCACTTCAAGTTGGACAATCTGGTAGCCATCGTCGATCATAACCAGCAGCAGATCGATGGCTGGAATGCGGACGTAATGAACATTGAGCCGCTTACCGAGAAATGGCGTGCCTTTGGCTGGGAAGTCATCGACATAAATGGTCACGATTTCCACCAAATTCTGAATGCTTTTGAAAAGGCAGAGCGGGTAAAAGGGCGGCCCACAGTAGTTATCGCTCATACCGTCAAGGGTAAGGGTGTCAGCTTCATGGAGAATAACCTGGAATTCCATGGTACAGCCCCTACCCCTGAGCAGGCAAAGGCAGCTCTGGAGGAACTGGCCTAGTGGGAAAGGTGATGGAGGTATCTTCTACCAGGGAAGCCTACGGCCAGACTCTGGTATCTCTGGGAAAAGAGAACCCTGATGTCGTGGTTCTTGACGCTGATCTCTCCAAGTCAACCAGAACCGTCTATTTTGCCCGCGAGTTTCCTCAGCGCTTCTTCGAATGTGGCATTGCTGAGCAGAACATGATGGGCATAGCGGCTGGCCTTGCTGCCTGTGGAAAGATTGTCTTTGCCAGCAGCTTCGCGGTCTTTGCCACAGCTCGCTGTTTTGACCAGTTGCGGATGAGCATTGCTCAGCCTCGTTTGAATGTCAAAGTTGTGGCCACTCATGGTGGTGTCACCGTCGGGGAAGACGGCTTTTCGCATCAGGCTATTGAGGATCTGGCACTTGCCTGCTCACTCCCAGGCTTCACAGTCGTTGTTCCTGCTGACGCCACTGAGACGGCCCAGGTAATAAGAGTGGCGGCGGGTACTCCTGGGCCCTTCTATATTCGGTTGAGCCGCCAGAGTACCCTCCGAGTCCACAGCAATGGTTATCAATTTGTCTTGGGGAAAGCGGTAAGTCTAAGGCAGGGCTTCGATGCTGCCATTATTGCCACCGGAGTGATGGTGCCTGTAGCGTTGGACGCTGCAAAAAGCCTTTCTCTCCACGGGATTGAGTGTCGGGTACTAAACATGCCAACCTTGAAGCCTCTGGATGCGGAGGCGGTCATACTGGCCGCCCAAGAGACTGGTGCTATCGTGACCGCCGAGGAGCATCTACAGCAAGGAGGGTTGGGAAGCCGAGTAGCCCAAGTGGTGGTCCAAAACCAGCCTGTACCTATGGCTTTCGTCGCCCTCCACGATGCCTATACTCACTCGGGGAAACCGGAGGAGTTGCTGGATCTCCATGAGTTGACTCCTGCTGGCATCGAGAAGGCGGTAAGGTCAATACTTCTCAAGAAGAGGTAGCCGAAACGGTGTGGTGTTCATTCCCCTTGGCTTTCGAATCGACCAGGTCGTTGCCTCTTCCACTAAGACTCTGCTATGTCCTTCTAACCAGCGTTTGCACCTGTGAGTTAATCGGAGGTGCCCCTTTTCCCAAAGGTCCGAGGCGACGGAGTTTTCGCCAGGCGCGGTTATGGCGGTGACTGGTTCAACTTGCCACGAATTTGGAGTGATGTTATAATAACTTCGAACGGTGGAAACTGAGATTACACTCTCTAGCGTCAAAGGTGAGATAGCGGCTACTAGAAGAACTACAGACTTAATTATACCCTCCTGCATCGCCAAGTTTGACAGTAGCGAAAAACTCCGGGATACAGGCGAGACTGGCTACGTTATCGCCATTGATGTCACCCCCTCAAGTAGTGCTCCTCCCTCAAGAACCCTGGATCCTGAAGAAGAGACGAAGGCAACCCGAGGACTACAGAGCAGCGGGCTGCCTCTTATTTTGAAGGTTGAAGGAGAAAAGCGATGATCCTTATTGGCGAGAACATACATATCATTTCGAAGAATGTCGCCGTGGCCATCAGAGAGCGGGATGCGAAGTTGATTCAGGAGTTGGCAGTAGCCCAAGCTGAAGCCGGGGTTGATTACATAGACCTTAATCTCGGCCCAGCGAGAAAGAACCCTCAGGAGACTACTGAGTGGTTGGTGAATACGGTTCAGGCAGTTACGGATTTGCCCCTGTCGATAGATACCCTGAACCCAGTAGCCATGGAGGCAGGCCTCAGATCATGCACCAAGGCTAGGCCTCTGCTTAACTCAGCCTCCGGGCGGACTGACAGCAAACAACAGACGCTACCCCTGGCTAAGAAATACAACACCGATGTAGTCATCTCTGTACTGACTGACAAGGGCTGCCCCCCTGATGTCGAGTCACGGATGGAGAGCATCATGAGTACAGTGGCCTATGCCAATGAGTTGGGCATCCCTAATGAGGACATCTGGGTTGATCCTATTTTGTTGCCAGTTAGTGCCGACCAACAGCAGGTTGTCCAGGCTCTGGAATTTATGAAGATATTGGGTGATGTGCTCCCTGGGGTGAAGTCAACGATAGGGCTGTCTAATCTGTCCAACGGAACACCAGAGGAGCTCCGAGCGATTCTCAATCGCACCTATATGGTAATGCTCGGAAGATATGGCCAGTATTCGGTGATTGCTGATGCTTTAGACAAGGAGCTCATCGATCTGAATAGTGGCAAGATGCCACGAATTGTTGATCTCATTTACAAGGCGATGGATGGCGAAGAGATAGCACTCTCTTCTCTCTCCAACAAAGAGCGCGATTACGTGAAGACCACCAAAGTCCTGCTGGCCGAAACCTTGTATTCCCATATGTGGCTAGAGGTCTAGACAAGAGAAAAAGGAGGCCAAGAGTGGAGTTCAAAGCACCGGTTGAGTCATATTCCGGTAATGTGAGAGAAGTAACCCTTGGAAGGGGTGCCAAAGCTTTGAAGATTGGGGGGGAGAATGCCCTCCCCTTTCATTCTTTTGATGAGGGTTCGGTCCCTAATCCTCCCAGGTTTGCCCTGGAGGTGTTAGACACAGAGCCGGAGGGGTGGCCTGAATCGGTTCTGGGTTTGTACAAGGATGTCGTCTCTGACCCTGTCAAGTGGGCTAAGAAGTGTCTCACCTATGGGGCAGACATGATATGTCTCAGACTCCTCAGTACTGATCCTGCAGGGAAGGATGCTTCTCCCGAGGCGGCTGCGGCGATGGCTAAGAAAGTGGCTGAGGCAATCACTGTTCCGCTGATCGTGTACGGATCGGGGGATGAGAAGAAGGATGCGGTAGTGTTACCGAAGGTGGCTGAAGCCTGTAGCGGGGAGAACCTCCTCCTGGGCCCAGCGGTCAAGGAAAACTACGAGGAAATAGCCAAGGCAGCCCAGCAGCACGGGCACGCCATCATTGCCCAATCACCTTTGGATATAAACCTGATGAAAGAGTTGAACATAAAGCTGTGTAAGACCTTCCCTCCAGACAGGATTATGATCGATCCTCTCAGTTCAGCCCTAGGATACGGCATGGAGTATAGCTTCACCATCATGGAGAGGACGAAGCAGACCGGGGTGATTTTCAAGGACGGGATGACCCAGATGCCCATTATCGCCGATCTGGCGAACGAATGCTGGAAGACAAAAGAGGCTAAGGCCAATAAGGTGCAAGGCATGCTGTGGGAGGCGATAACGGCCGTCTCCCTCCTGCTTGCGGGAGCGAACATTGTCGTGGTGAGGCATCCGGAGACGCTGAAGCAGGTTAAGGAACTTCTGAAACAGAGGTGAAATAGTATGACTGAAGTGGCCGAGAAGAAAGAGAAGAAGACTAGGAGGCAGCGGGAGGTCGAAAAGCTCATTAGAGCGGAAGACCAGTGGGAGCCGATTGGGGCTACGCCGATGCCCGAGATTCCTGACTTGAGGAACTGGGATATGAGGCTTTTGAAAACCTACGCGCCCTGGTATGCTCCCTTTTGTGACCTGTGTTGTTTCTGCACCTATGGTAAGTGTGATCTGACTGAGTGCAGGAGAGGGGCTTGCGGCATTGACATAGCCGGTCAGCAGGGGAGGATCATCCTTCTGGCCTGCTGTATGGGCATGTCTGCTCATGCCGGTCATGCTAGGCATATTATCGACTATCTCATTGAAAGGCATGGTGAAGATTACAAGATTGACCTAGGGAGCAACGTTGCGGTTGAGGCGCCACACATCAGGACAGTGCTGGGGTTGAAGCCGGAGACCCTGGGTGACTTGAGGACAGCTATTGAGTATGTAGAGCGGGAGCTAATCCATCTTGTATCAGCGCTTCACACTGGACAGGAGGGGAGCTATCTGGATTATGAGTCGAAAGCTCTCCATGCCGGAATGCTGGATCACGTGGGCATGGAAGCTGCCGATATTGCTCAGATTGTGGGGTTCAAATACCCAACCTCCGTTGCGGATACACCCCTGGCAGGTTTGGGGCTTGCCTCGATAGATACGGCGAAGCCGATGATCCTGGTGATCGGTCATAATCCGGCGTCTTCCACCAATGTTATTGACTATCTGCGGCAGAACAACCTTTATGACAAAATAGAGGTTGGAGGTATATGCTGCACCGCTCTGGAAACGACCAGATATTCCGACAGTGCGAAGGTGATAGGGCCTCTTTCCAGACAGCTCTATTACGTCAGGACAGGCATGGCCGACGTCATAATGACCGACGAACAGTGCATCAGAACGGACATAGTTGAAGAAGCAAAGAAGGTTGGCTCAGCTCTGATCGCTACATCCGATAAGGCTTGCTACGGGTTGGAGGATGCTACAGAGAAGGATATTGACGAGATAGTGAGGCAGATAGTCGAGGAGGGAAAGCAATTTCTGATCCTGGATCATGCGAAAGCCGGAGAAGTGGCAGTGAAAGTGGCCTTGAAGCTGGCTCCGCAAAGGAAGAAGGTACTCATAAGTGAATCGGAGGCCCAAGAGCTGGCCAAGGTTTGCCGTGAATGTGAGATATGCGAGCGGGTCTGCCCCAACCTGTTCTCCATTGGGCACGGCATAAGACAGGTAGGCCAGGGCAACTTCGAACCTCTGAGGCAGCTCTTTGATCAGTGCATTGGCTGTGGCAAGTGTGAAGAAGAGTGTCCTCGCCACATCCCGATCTTCAAGATAATGCAGGCAGCGGCCAGCAAGGATACCTTCAAGGTGAGGGTCGGACGTGGGCCTATTATGGATACGGAGATAAGAAACGTTGGGGCGCCGATAGTGCTGGGGACAATCCCTGGGGTGGTAGCCTTCGTCGGTTGTTCAAACTTGCCGGATATAGATGACGTAGTGGAGATGGCGGAGGAGTTTGCCAAGAGGAAGTACATCGTAGTCCTCAGCGGCTGCGCTGCCATGGTAGCCGGGATGAAGAAAGACGCGGACGGTTTGACGATCTATGAGAGGTATCCAGGCAATTTCGATGCCGGGGGGGTAGTCAACGTAGGCTCCTGCGTGGCCAACGCCCACATTACTGGAGCGGCCATGAAGATAGCCAACATCTTTGCTACTCTACCTCTGCGGGGGAACTATGAGGTTATTGCCGACTACATCCTGAACCGTGTTGGGGCTGTAGGAGTAGCCTGGGGAGCTTATTCCCAGAAGGCAGCTAGCATCGCCACAGGCTGCAACAGGTTAGGAATCCCTGTGCTACTCGGGCCTCATTCCTCAAAGTACAGGAGGCTATATCTCAGCAAGAAGGGCGAGGATGACTGGAGGGTGATGGATGGGAGAAAGGCTGAGGTGGTAGATACTGGCGAGCCTTCTCCCGAGCATCTGCTCTATGTCACCGAGACCAAAGAGAAGGCAATGGTAATGATCTCCAAACTCTGCATCAGGAAGAATGATACTCCACAAGGGAGGGGTATTAAGCTGAACCACTACATTTCCCTGTACAAGAAGTACATGGGTGGTGGCCTTCCTGACGATCTACATCTCTACGTGAGGACAGATAGGGATCTTCCCATCGTCTATAAGAAAGAGGCGATGGCATATCTGAAAGAGGTTGGCTGGAAACCGAAGCCGGTTCTCAGCCTGCCCACCTTGATAGGCACCTATCCCAGCAAGGTGCCTCTGGAGGCAGTCATACATTGAACAGCAAGAGTGGCCGAGGAAGAGAACTATGTTCTCCCGCCTGGGCTGCCAGTAGTCAATGAAGGAGGACATGATGGTTTTGCCGACGCATCGGGTAAATGTTCTTACCGGCATCAAGTCGGCCAAGGTGATAGAAGATGCCTCTGAGTATGCGGCGTTGATCCGCCGTGCAAAGCGGCCTCTCTTAGTGCTGGGGCCGAAGCTAGCTGAGATTTCTCTCGATGGCAAGCTCCTGTTAGAGTATGCCCTGGAGATTGCCAAAGTGGTTAACATTCCCTTGTGCGCTACTTCCCATATCAAGGGCAAGATGGTGGAACTCGGGGCCAAGCCGGACAGCGAGTATGACGTGGTGGAGATCATAAACCACCTTAAAAGCCCGGCATGGCAAGGGGTAAGAAAAGAGGGGAACCACGACCTAGTGATTTTCTTCGGGATTAGGACCGACATCGGTAACCAAGGACTTTCCACCTTGAAGCATTTCGCCCCTCACTTGAAGACAATGACGCTGTGCAAGTATGTCTATCCCCATGCCGATTACTCCTTGCCCAACTTCAGAAAGGACGCACAGTGGAAGGAATTCCTGGAAAAACTAATATCTAGCTTGAAGGAGGAGAAGTAGATATGGATTTTCACGTTGACATGGGGCCTCAGTACGAAGGCGAGACAGTCAGAAAAGAGGACATGTATGTTGAATTCGGCGGCCCGAAGATCAAGAGCAAGTTCGAATTGGTGACGCTGAAGAGGCCAGAAGAGGTCGAGCATGAGAAGGTAACGATCATTGGCCCTGATATCAAGGATATGGAAGAAGGGAGCACTCATCCCCTGGCTATCCTGATCGACATTGCTGGCGAACAACTTGAGAAGGATATGGAGCCGGTGATCGAGAGGCGGATGCATATGTACGTCAACTACATAGAAGGCCTCTATCACATGAATCAGAGAAATGATATCTGGATAAGATTAAACAAGTCTTCCTTCAAGAAAGGCCTTAATTCCTTGGAAGAGATAGGGCAGATACTCATCTTCCTCTATACCTCAGAGCTCTCCACAATCGAGAAGATCTCTATTACCTTCGTTACGGATGAGAAGAAGGTGGAAGAGTTGCTGGCTGAGGCCCTGAAAGTCTACGCGGCCAGGGACGAGAGATTGAAAGGTCTGAAAGAAGAGGATGTGGACGTCTTTTTCGGTTGCGTCCTCTGTCAAAGCTTTGCTCCGACTCACTGTTGCGTCATCACTCCAGAGAGAATCGCCAACTGTGGTGCCATAAACTGGTTTGATGGCAAAGCTGCCTACAAGCTTGATCCTGAAGGGCCCATCTTTCAGGTGGGAAAAGGTGAGTTGGTGGATCCGGCAAGAGGCGAATACACCGGGCTCAATGCAGTAGTGGCTGAAAGGTCGCTCGGAGAGTACAACCGGGTATATCTTCACAGTGCCTTTGAACACCCACATACCTCCTGTGGCTGCTTCCAAGCCATTTTCTTCTATATTCCGGAGGTTGACGCTTTTGGTCTGGTGCACCGGGATTTCGTCGGCCCTACAGTTATTGGACAGCCTTTCTCCCGTATGGCTGGGGTCACCTCTGGAGGGAGGCAAGTGGAGGGTTCCTGTGGCATGGCCCTGGAGCTCTTGAGATCTCCCAAATTCTTTCAGGCAGACGGAGGAATACGAAGACTGGTCTGGATGCCTAAAGAGATAAAAGAAAGGTACAAGGATGTCATCCCCGCAGACGTGTTCGATAAGATAGCCACTGAAGAGGATGCCAAGACTGCTGATGAGCTTGTCGCATTCCTGGAAAAGGTAGGACACCCCTGGATACGCGGTGAGGTGGAATTACCCATATAGTTACAACTTGACGAGATACCAGTTATTACAGTAGGAGGTTTGTCATGCCGGCTAAAGGAACCGATGTTGTCAAGAAGCTCCCTGAATCAGGCAAGAAGAATTGTAAAGAATGCGGTTTCCCCACCTGTTTCGCCTTTGCCATGAAGTTGGCTTCAGGAGGGACGACGCTGGAGAAGTGTCCTTACCTTTCTCCTCAAGTGAAGGAGGAGTTGGAGGATGCTCTGGCCCCAGCTATCAAGCTGGTTACTATAGGCTCTGGTGACAATGCTCTGAAGGTGGGTAATGAGGAGGTAGTCTATCGGCATGAGAAGACCTACTTCCACCCCACCGGTGTTGCCCTCCTTATCTCTGACGCAGACAGCGATGCCAAGATAGAGGAGAAGATAAAGAAAATAAAGGAACTCCGGTTTGACGTGGTCGGTCGAATCCTCAAGGCCGATCTCCTGGCGCTCCGGTTCCAGTCGGGCAATAAGGCCAAATTTGAAGCCTTAGTCAAGAAGGTCAACCAGAGCACTGATGTGGGGATGATACTGATGAGCGATGACGTGGATGTGCTCTTTGCGGCCAGAGATCTATGCGCCGACAAGAGACCGCTTCTCTACCCGATAACCAAGGACAACATTGAAAGAGCGATCCCCAGGCTTAAGGCACGCCCTACTCCCATAGTGGTTCTGGCTGACAGTATTGAGGGGCTGATTCCTCTGACCACCAGATTAAAGGCGGAGAAGCTTGATGAGTTGGTCCTCGACTCGGGTTCCAAGAACCTCATGGAAGGGATAAGGGATCAGACTTTTATCCGAAGAGCCAGCATAAAGCAGGGCTTCAGGCCCCTTGGATATCCGACCATAGCTTTCCCATGTTTTATGGCCAAGGACGGATTGAAAGAGATAATGGCCGCCTCTGTATTCATGATTAAATATGCCTCAATTGTTGTCCTCTCTGACTTTGACGAGTTCACACTACGTCCCCTCCTCATGCAGCGGCTCAACATTTATACCGACCCGCGGATGCCTCTCTCTGTACAGGAGAAGATTTACGAAGTGGGCCAACCGGGTCCGGATGCTCCAGTCCTCATCACTACCAACTGGGCCTTGACCTACTTCATAGTGTCGGCGGAGATTGAGTCAAGCAAGGTTTCCAGCTTCCTGCTGGTCAAAGACTCGGAGGGCCTTGGTGTTCTCACTGCTTGGGCGGCGGGCAAGTTTAATGGCGATTCTATTGCTCCCTTTGTGAAGAGGTCTGGGGTAGCAGAGAAGACCAAGACTAGGAAACTTGTAATCCCAGGAAAAGTAGCCAGAATTAAGGGAGAGCTGGAAGAAGCTTTGCCTGGCTGGGAGATCGTTGTTGGCCCGAGGGAGGCCAGCGAGATTCCTGGTTTTCTGCCGGGCTTCGCCGCTAAGCTGAAGAACTAGGAAGAAGATGTGCCTACCACCATTGTCGTTGCCGGTAAAGGCGGAACCGGTAAGACGACTGTTGCCGCTTTGCTAATACAACTCCTTTCGCAAAAAGGAGTTGTATTGGCTATTGATGCCGATCCTGCCACTAATCTCCATCAAGCCCTCGGTGTACCCTTGGGCGATACGGTAGGTCGAATACGAGAGGACATGACCGATGACATTAAGCGCGGCACGATCAGTCCCACAATGTCCAAGCAAGAATACCTGGATCAGAAAATAATGGCGGCTCTAGTGGAATTGAAGGGATTCGATCTGTTGGCTATGGGTCGCCCTGAAGGACCAGGATGTTACTGTGCTGCCAACAATATGCTGCGCCTCTCCATTGATCGGCTTGGCCAAAGGTACAGCTATGTGGTCATCGACAGTGAGGCCGGCATGGAGCATATCAGTCGCCAGACAACCAGAGATATAGATATACTGCTTATCATGTCCGACGTGACTCAAAGGGGTATCAATACCGCTGCGGCTATGAAAGGACTAATAAAGGAATTGAGAACCCAGGTCGGTAAGGTTTGCCTCGTGGTTAACCGTTCTGCCAACGGGTTACCTCCTGAAATAGTCAGATCAATAGACAGTCACGGTTTTGAACTGGTGGCGACCATACCCCAGGATACAAGATTAGCTGACCTCGAAGTGAAGGGATTGCCTGTTACACAGCTTCCTCTGGATTCCTCTCTCCGCATCGGAGTAAGGGAACTGGCCAGCAAGGTTGGGCTCTGGAATGAGGTCGACAAGTGAGCCTCAAGGACAAGAAGCTGCTGACCTTGAAAGAAATCGAGGGGCCTATGGGTACCCACGATGGCTTCCTCAAGCACGAGATGGAGCGGAGAAAAGAGCCCTTGAGCTGCGTGGACAATGTTCGCGGCCTGGCTGAGTACATAGGAGGGGAGGTAGTCTCCCTCGGGGCGGGAGAAGACTGGGCGATAAGGAAGGAGATTTTCCCGGGAGTTGACATCCTCCTGGTCTATAATCGGGCTGACGCTGAGTTCCCCAGCAACCTCAGAGCACTCTATTCTGGGCGGAACATAAGAAACGTCCGCGGCGAAGACCTGGCAGAGCTTACCATTGGCTGCGTCAACCATATGCTCAGATACGTGCGGGAGACCACAAAAGAGCCACCCGAGATCTGCAAGAGAGTATGAAAAGGCTCGCCTCCAAGGAACTTATAGACAAACTGCGGACAATCCTGGCCCATCATGGGCGAGAAAGGGTGGAGCTGATTCCCATCCTCCAGGAAGTGCAGCAGGAGTTCGGCTATCTGCCTAGGGAGGCAATGCTGGAAATTGCTAATTTTCTAGAGGTCCCGTCTAGTTCTGTCTATGGCACAGCCACCTTCTACAATGAGTTTCGCCTCACCCCCATAGGAAGGCATCCGGTCAGAGTGTGTTTGGGGACTGCGTGCCACATGCGAGGCGGGAAGCGCGTCCTGGAGGCCTTTGAGCGGGAAGTGGGAATCCGAGTCGGGGAGATCACTGGCGACGGCGAAGTCAGCCTTGACCGCGTGGCCTGCGTTGGCTGTTGTGTAATGGCTCCCGTGGTGGTAATTGGCGAGGATATTCACCCCAGGATGACCCCGTTCAAGGTAGAAGAGGTCCTGGTAGAACTTAAGCAGAAAGATGGTTCCCAGCAGTCTCCTTCACCTGAGGGTGTATCAGGTTCCCTTTCGACATAGATGAATTTCGCCGAGATTTACCATCAGGCGATCTCACAGTGGGAAGCCCTTCAGCAGAAGACCCGCATCCTCGTTGGTGCAGCTACGTGCGGCAGGGCAGCGGGCGCCCTTGATGTGGTCCGGGCTTTCGAATCTGAGCTGGCCAAAAGAGGGTCTGATGCGTTGGTTATCCCAGTAGGCTGTATGGGTCTTTGCTACGCAGAGCCCCTGGTAGTCATAATGAAACCGGGGGAATTTAGCGTTTGCTATGGCAAGGTTACCACAGAGGCCGTTCGCCGTCTGGTAGATGGCTATGTACTAGGTGATGACCCCTGCCTTGAAATTGCCCTGGGCACGTTTGAGATTGGCGAAGAAGGTGCTCCTTTCATTCCTGAACTACCCAGGTTCGAGCGCGAGCTACGCCTGATTATGCGTCGCTGTGGCCACATTAACCCCGAAGACATCAACCACTACATTGCCACTGGTGGGTACAAGGGTTTGGTCAAAGCACTGGGAATGTCATCTGACGACATAATCGCTGAAGTCAATGTTTCCGGGTTGAGGGGGCGGGGAGGGGCCGGCTTCCCCACCGGCAGAAAATGGGAACTCTGTTACCAGGCTTTGGGAAGACCAAAGTATGTTATTTGTAATGCGGATGAGGGTGACCCTGGTGCCTTTGCAGATCGCGCGCTTCTGGAAAGTGACCCGCACTCAGTTGTGGAGGGGATGATTATCGCTGCCCATGCCATAAGCGCAAGCCTGGGTTACATCTACGTGCGATCTGAGTACCCTCTGGCAGTGAAGCACTGCAAGATTGCTTTAGAGCAAGCAGAGGCTCTGGGTCTGCTGGGAAAGGATATCCTGGGGAGCGGTTTGAGCTTCAGGATTGAGATAGCCCAGGGGGCTGGAGCCTTTGTCTGCGGGGAGTCAAGTGCCTTGATGTATGCCATAGAAGGCAGGCGGGGTATGCCTCGGGTGAGGCCGCCGCACTCCATCGAGTCGGGCCTGTGGCAGAAGCCAACCCTGTTGAATAATGTGAAGACCTTGGCCAGCGTGCCACTGATTATTGATCGAGGCGCGCAATGGTATGCCACCATTGGGACAGCAGGCAGCAAGGGAACAGCTCTTTTTGCCCTGGCTGGCAAGGTAGCCTACACGGGATTGGTGGAGGTGCCTATGGGCACAACGCTGCGTCAGCTTGTTGATGATGTTGGTGGTGGGGTATCGGGGGGAAAACAGTTTAAGGCAGTACAGATCGGCGGACCGTCGGGTGGGTGCTTGCCGGAGAGCCTGCTGGACACCCCCGTTGACTTTGACTCGCTGAGAGAGGCTGGCTCCATGATGGGCTCAGGTGGCATGATAGTACTGGACGAGGATAACTGCATGGTGGATGCCGCCCACTACTTTCTCGACTTCATTCAGAAGGAGTCTTGTGGCAAGTGTACCATGTGCCGTCTGGGAACCAAGCATCTACTTGAGATACTTTCTGACATCACCAGTGGTAAGGGCAACATAGAGGACTTGGACTTGCTTTTCGAGTTGTCTGAGGGCATCAGGGAAGGCTCGCTTTGTGGCCTGGGGAAAACGGCGACCAATCCTGTTCTGACTACCCTGCGTTATTTTCGGAGCGAATATGAAGCACATATACTGGAACGCCGCTGCCCGGCATTAGTGTGCAAAGAACTTATCGCTTACCTTATCCTCCCGGAGAAGTGTGACAAAGGCTGCGAGCATTGTATGCTAGTCTGTCCTGCTGAGGCGATCTACCGGGACGAAAAGAGGATAAAGGTCATCGACCAGACTAAATGTACCAAATGTGGGAGTTGCGAGGAGGTTTGTCCTCCTGAATATAATGCCGTGGTTAAGGTCTCACCGCCCAGTTCGGCGAAGCGTTAAGCAAGAAACAACGGGCCGATTATGACGATTCCTTGACGTTGTGCTGGGAGTCTTGGGTACAGCATAACAACCTTGCAGTCAGATCAAACCGAAATGGGCTTTGATCTGTTCGACCTGAGCCTGTCGAAGAGCTGTTCATGGTTCGACCAGCACCACGAGCGCTCAGGATAACTGCTTTCATCATAGTAATTCAGGGGCGCCGGCTGTGCCTAATGGCGAAGGAATGTCATGCAATAGTTTCAGCCCTGGTGGGCGCTTCGAGCATCGCTGTGCTGGCTGAGTCCCTCCAGCTTCAGCAAATCCGGGGCAGAGGATCCCCGACCAGCATGTCAACTATTCGAGAGGCCCCCAGCCTGGTTTTCATCACTACCCTGCCGGGATTCTGCTGCCTCACCTCTCCAATAAGGGCAGCATCCCTTCCGTAAAGGTTCCGGTGCATTCTGTCCAGTATGGCTCCCGCATCTTCAGAAGCGACTATGGCCACCAGCTTGCCCTCGTTGGCCACATAGAGAGGATCAAGGCCAAGCATCTCGCAGGCAGCACTCACTGCCTCTCGCACCGGTAGCTTCTCTTCCTCGATTCTGATACCCACCTTGGATTGGGACGCCAGCTCATTCAGGGTGGTGGCCAGCCCGCCTCTGGTGGGATCGCGCAGACAGTGAATCCGGGAGCTGACCTCCACCATCTCGGCCACCAGCCTGTTCAGAGGGGCACAATCGCTCTTAAGCTCCGTGGAGAAGCTCAGCCCCTCCCGCTGGCTGAGCACCGCAATGCCATGATCGCCTATAGTCCCGCTGACGATAACCTTGTCGCCCGGCTGCGCCTTCGAGCCGGATATCTCCAGCCCGCTGGGCACGATGCCCACCCCGGCGGTATTGATGAACAGCCTGTCAGCACTTCCCCTGTTGACCACCTTGGTATCTCCGGTGACGATCTGGACGCCAGCCTCTGCGGCCGCCTGTTGAACTGAGGTGATGACGCGAATCAAGTCCTCCTGGGGAAGCCCCTCCTCGATGATCAGCGCCAGGCTCAAATAGAGGGGCACAGCCCCGGTCATGGAGAGGTCATTGACGGTGCCGCAGACGGCCAGCCTGCCGATATCGCCGCCGGGGAAGAAAATGGGACTGACCACATAGCTGTCGGTAGTGAAAGCCAGCCTGCCGCTCAAGTCGAATACGGCCGAGTCGTCCAGCTTGTCCAGCAAAGGGTTGGAAAGCTGCGGGAGAAAACCCTTTTCTATCAAGTCGTGGGCCAGCTTACCCCCGCTGCCGTGAGCCAGGAGAATCCTATTGCCCGCCTTGCTCACCGCTGGTTCCGTCTCCATAATGATAGTAGGCAGCACAGCTTCCTTCGGAAGAGACCATGCAGGGGCCTACCGGGGTGGCGGGGGTGCAGACCGTGGCGAATAGCCGGCAGTCGCGGGGCGTCTTGACTCCCCGGAGGAGGTCACCACAAATGCAGCCCTGGGGCTCCAGGGTGGGGCCGGGGTCGAAGTCGAAGGCCAGCTCGGCGTCAAACCGCGCAAATTCCCTTCTCAGTTTGAGGCCGCTATCTGGAACTGTGCCCATGCCACGCCAGCGGGCCGGGCACGGCTCAAATACCTGATACATAAGCTCCAGGGCGCGCTGGTTTCCCTCGGGGCGCACTCCGCGGCGATAGGCGATCTCCACCCTGGAATCACCAGCCTCAACCTGGGATATCAGCATGTCGACAGTCTGTAGCACGTCCAGCGGTTCAAATCCGGAGATCACGCAGGGGATGCGGTAGTCGCGGGCGATGAACTCCCATGGTTTAGAGCCGATAATGGCACTCACGTGTCCAGGGCAGATAAGCCCGTGCAGCTTCACCTCTCCCGAATCCAGCAAGGCTCTTATCACCGGCGGACAGAGCTTATGAAGGGAAAGGACGTAGTAGTTGCTGATGCCCTCTTGCTTCGCCTGGAGGATTGAGGCGGCGACGGTGGGGGCGGTGGTCTCGAAGCCAATCCCCAGGAAGATCACCGGTCTGGCTGCGTTTTCGCGGGCTATTTGCAGTGCATCCATAGTAGAGTAAACCATGCGGACATCAGCGCCCTCGGCCTTGGCTTCCTGCAAGCTGGAGCGACTTCCAGGGACCTTCAGCATATCGCCAAAGGTGGTCAGGATCGCGCCGGGAACCTTGGCCAGGGCAATAGCTTTGTCCAGGTCGGCGTTATCGGTGACACAAACGGGACATCCGGGACCAGAGAGCATTTCGATAGTGGGAGGAAGAAGCTGGCGGATACCGTTTTTCATGATGGTGACCGTGTGCCCGCCGCAGAACTCCATGAGGCGAGCTTTCTTGGTGGAATTGTGGTGGATGCGGCGTATCACCCCCTGCGCCAGGTCAGAGCGGCGGAACTCATCGATGAACTTCATTCTTCCTCATTATCTGCCAGTTCCGCCATCTCCTCAAAAATCTTCAAGGTTTCTGCGGCTTCCTCCTGGTCGATAATGCTAATGGCGTACCCGGTGTGGAGCAAGGCGTAATCGCCCACCTTGGCCTCAGGGGTAAGCCACAGACTGATCCGACGGCTTATGCCCCCAATTTCTACGTCGGCCTCGTTACCTTCGATGGACTTGATCAGCGCCGGTATAGCAAGACACATAACTTACCTCTCCTACCCCCACATCCATTATATAGTCCTGGATTTCCCACAGCAAAAAGAGCTCACAAGTAGCACCTTTAGTAAGATAAGATCAAAAGCCCTGGTGTTTAGCTTTGCGACGGGGCTTTGCTTGCAGAGGCTGCTGAACGATTGGGCTTTTCGTGGCGCGCTATGCTGATGGTGATTCTTTATGCTATAGTAAGATAGTTGATGGAGACGATTATTGGTAAACTATGATACAAAGGGCAGAGATTGCCTGTTTATGTTGTCGCGTGGTATGTGCTTAATTGGCACAATGTGAATCTGGTTAGTTGGGAACCCCTTGGAGGTGAGTGATGACGAGTCAGACTCAATGCGGGGAGGAATCAAGACGTAACAAGAATTATGCAAACGTAAGAATGACAGTCACTTTAGCACCAGTGATTTTCGCACTCGACTTTGGGGATTTGGCCCGCGCATTGAAGAAGAATGGATATGACCTTGCTCTACAAGTGCCCCCATTGGCGATAGGTCAGCGAATCGGAGGGTCAGGGATAATCGCTAAGAAAGGCAACATCACTATCGTGGCAGATTCAGAACGACGGTACGTTGGCGTCGATGGTACGTCACTGCCAGACGTACTTTCTTCGTTCGATGAACTGACTCGAATCGTGAAAGATGATCTTTGGGTCGATATCCGTGCCAAAGCAGCATTCTACGAGGCTATTGTTCGGATGAACGTACTTGGGCATGTGAATCCCACAGAAACAGTGGAGAGTTTCTTCTCGAATCTAGATGCTGTCAAAGCTCTCGAACCCATATTGGGAGAACCGACTTCACTTTTTACGATTCGGCTGGTGCCGAAAGGAAAACTGACGGGCGAACAAGAATGGTTTGAAGTCAAAATAGAGCCTGACTTAGCCCGTCCAGATAGTACGTACATGGTAGAAGTTGTGTACCGCAAATCGGACTACGAAAAGGTGAAAGACTTTGTTAGCGCAATTGACCAAAAGATTGACTTAGTACTAGATAAGATGGAGCAGAAATGCCCGTAAAGGCGCTTGACCTGACGGGTCAGAAGATTTCTAAAACAGAAGCGGCTGTTTTTTTCATTGAGCCGCAGGACATGGTAACTCAGAGCGAAATCGCAGCGCCTTTGGAGCTTGGTGGGTATCCTGCTAGCGGTGCAGCTGCCTCCGCTGATATGGCCCAAATCTACCCTCATCAGTGGTACGCATCGTGGCGGAGTTCAACCGCCAATATGTTAATTGTGACTTGGAAAACAAGGGAACAGGCCATAGCTGCCCCAGGGGAGCCATCGGAGAAGGAGTTGTTAGAGTCCTGGAATCGATACTACGAAGAACATTGGGATGAGTTGGTAGCAAAATACAATGGGAAGTATGTTGCGATTTTGGAAGACAC